>JAFPTE010000045.1 GCA_017400415.1 Oscillospiraceae bacterium | reverse complement strand
TTGCCGGTGATGACACGGTCGCCCACGTCAACTTCCATGGTGATCTCGTTGCCGTCAATGAAGCCGCCGGGCCCAACGGCCACGACCTCATAGACCTGGGGCTTCTCCTGTGCGGAGGGAGCCAGGAAAAGACCGCTCTTTGTAACCTCCTCGGCGGCCACTCTCTTGAGGACCACTCTGTCAGCCAAAGGTTTAAGTTTCATTGCGTTTGTTCCTCCTATATAAAGTAGTTAATAACTGGTTTAGCACTCAAAGTGACTGAGTGCCAATCAACGGTCATATAATACCGCAGATTGGGAAAAAGTGCAATAGGCATTTTGTGTATTTTTTGTTAATTTGGAGGCCAGGCTTCGCCTTTATGATGTTATGCCCCGGCAGGGGAGCCTATTCTCTCTTTAAGAAATGCGGAGGAGGCGGGCATTATGAAGTTAACGCCGCCGGGTATAAGCTTCATCTGGCAGTCCTTTGTGAACATGGCCTCTCCGTCGATATTCACGACGAATTCCTCCTCAGAGGTGATGCGGAGCTTGCGGCCCCGGACGGGGATGATGGTGTCCGGGTGCTTGGCGTAGTCGCCCTTGGAATAGTCACCCAGCAGGGCGGCCAGCTTGATAAGGCCGACCTTTTTTACAATAAGGATATCCAGAAGCCCGTCGTCGGGCAGGGCGGTGGTGGTGGGGTTGAAGCCGTTGCCGTAGAATCTTCCGTTGCAGGCGCAGCAGAGGGCAAACTTGCCGGTGTATTCCGCCTCCTCGGTGGTGAAGGTGAAGGGCCGGTTTATGCCCTTGAAGATGTTCACCACAAGGCTGGTGATATAGGCCCCCTTGCCGCCGATAAGGGGCAGGGAGGAGTACTTGTGCACGTCGGTGCCCACCCGGGCGTCTATGCCCACGGAGGCGATGTCGATGCACTTGCGGCCGTTCACGTCAATAACGTCCAGGGGCAGAGCGGTGCCCTCCAGCAGCTCGTCCAGGTTCCGGAAAAGCTCCGTATCACCGGGGAAGGACTTGATGAAGTCGTTTCCGGTGCCGGTGGGGAAGTGGGTCACGGCAACATTATGGTAACCTGCCGCCCCGTGTACGCACTCGGAAAGGGTGCCGTCGCCGCCGCAGGCGTAGACCCGCAGCTCCTGGCCCTTGATGGCCTCCCGCTTCACCTTTTCGGCGGCGTCCATGGGCCCCACGGTCTCATAGATCTCCGCCTGGGCGCCGTGGCGGGCGGCGGCCTCGTTGATTGTGCGGATAAGGCCCTCCTTATCGTTCATGCCGCCGGAAACAGGGTTAAGGATGAACAGATGTCTCATTTTTGCCCCTTCTTTACTGTTAATCTATAGTAGCCGCATTTTATCATGCCGTTGTACAGCTTTCTGGTCTTCTCGCTCTTAAGGCCGCAGGAGTGCTCCAGCTCCGGGTCGGAGCTGATTATGTAAAGCTCCCAGCCCCGGGTTTTCCGGTAGGCCCGGCCGAAGTCGGCCATTAGCCTCTGGGCCTCGCTGACCTCCATCATGCGCTCACCGTAGGGCGGATTGGTGACGATGACCCCGGCTTCGGTGGAGCGGGCAAACTCCCGGGCGTCCGCCACGGAAAAGCGGATAATGTCCTCAACTCCCGCCCGCCTTGCGTTGGCCCGGGCAAGCTCAATGGCCCTTGGGTCTATGTCCGAGGCGGAGATGGTGTAGCTGCCGCTGTACTCCCGACCCCGGGCCTCTTCCACGGCCTTTCTGAACCGCTCCCGGCCCACGAAGGCCCATTTTTCGGCGGCAAAGTCCCGGTTTATGCCCGGCGCCCGGCCCTTGGCGGCCAGGGCGGCCTCAATGGCTATGGTGCCGCTGCCGCAGAAGGGGTCCAGAAATTCACCCTTTCCCCGGTATCCGGCAATGTCCACCAGGGCGGCGGCCAGAGTCTCCCGCAGGGGGGCGGAGACCTGGGCGGGCCGGTAGCCCCGCTTGTGGAGCCCCACGCCGGAGGAGTCCAGAGACACGGTGAGCCGGTCGTTCAGAAGGGAGAAGCGCACCTGGTACATATCCCCGTTCTCCGGAAGCCAGCCTACGCCATACCTTTTCCCCAGCCGGACGGAAATGGCCTTTTTTATGATTTTCTGCAGGTCCGGCACGCTGTGGAGCTGACTTGTGAGGCTGTAGCCCGTCACAGGAAAGACGCCGCCCTTCGGAATGTAATTCTCCCAGGGCATGGCCTTCACAAGCTCGAAGCACTCGTCGAAGGTCTTCACAAGGCCGGTGCCCACGTCCACCAGAATCCGCTCCGCAAAGCGGCTCATAACGTTGGAGCGAGCCAGGTCGTCCTCCGTGCCCGTAAAGCGGACCCGGCCGTTTTCCGCCTGGACGTTATTGAGGCCCAGCCGCCTCAGCTCGTTTTTGCAGATGCCCTCAATGCCGAAAAGGCAGGGGGCGCTCATGTTAAGCTCCATAGGTTTCCTCCAGGATTATGTTACCCACTTCCTCCGCCGTGTCCGCAATGAAGGCGGCGCCGGCGTTTTGCAGCTCCTGCCTGGTGCCGTAGCCCCAGGTGACGCCGATGCAGTCCATATTGAAGAGCCCGGCGCCCTCCACGTCGTAAAGCCTGTCGCCCACCATGACGCAGCCCTCCGCCGTCAGGCCGGCAGAGGAGAGGGTGTGGGCGATGACGCTCTCCTTGGTGGGGCGTCTGCCCTCAAAGTCGGAGCCTCCGGCGAAGAGGAAGGAGTCCGTCAGCTGAAATTTTTCCAGTATCTGCCGGACGAAGGGCTCCGGCTTGGAGGAGGCCACCAGGCACCGGACCCCGGCGGCCTTCAGCCTTGCCAGCAGTTCCCGGACCCCCGGGTAGACTTCGCACTGGAAGATGCCGCCGCCCCGATAGTACTGCCGGTAAAGGTCAATGGCCCGCTGAACGTCCTCACCCTGAAGGCCGATGTATTTTGAAAAGGAAAACTCCAGGGAGGGGCCCAGAAAGAGCCGCTCATCCACTCCCTCCGGCACCGAAAGGCCCATGGTGTCCAGGGCGAAGTGAAAGCCACCCAGAACTCCCGGGTCCGTTTTCATAACGGTGCCGTCCATATCGAAAAGCGCAGTTTTGTATCTCATTTTATTCTCCAAGCTTTGTCATGAAGGCCCCGGCGGTCTTGAGCATGAGCTTCTTTTCGCCCTTCTCATCGAAGGCTATGACCACCAGGGCGTCGCCTCCGGCCATAGGCGTCATCTTTGAAACGGTGCCGGCGCCGAAGGCCTTGTGCTGTACCCGGTCCCCCACGGCAATGGACAGCAGGGGCTTTGCCTGGGGAGCTGCAGGCCGTGGCGTGGGCCTGGGTGCGGGCCTGTGCTCCGGCTCCGCCCGGTAGGTCCGGACAGGGGAGCTCCGCTCCCGGCCTGCGTAGCCGCCGTAGCCCTGGCCGTAGCCCTGGGCCGGCCTTGTGTACTGGCTGTAAGAGGTCCTCTGGGGACGGGCCTCCGGCCGCTCCAGGTGCTCCGGCGGTATCTCCTCCACGAAGCGGGAGACCAGGTTGGAGGAGGTCCGGCCGAAGAGCATGCGCTGTCTGGCGGCGGTGAGGAAGAGGCGGGTGCGGGCCCTTGTCAGGGCCACGTAGCAAAGCCGCCGCTCCTCCTCCATCTCCTCCTGGTCGCCGATGGACCGGAGGGAGGGGAAGATGCCGTCCTCCATGCCCACCACGAAGACCCAGCTAAACTCCAGGCCCTTGGCGGCGTGCATGGTCATGAGTATAACGGCGTTGTCGCTCTGCTCCAGACTGTCCAGGTCCGTATAGAGGGCAATCTCGTCCAGAAAGCCCGCCAGACTTGGATCCTCGGAGGCGGAGATGTAGTTTACGATGTTGTTTTTAAGCTCGCCCAGGTTGTCAATTCTGGCCAGGGCGTCGTCAGAGGTGCCCAGGGCAGCCACGTAGCCGGTCTTGTCCAGCAGGTAGTCATAGAACTCGTCCAGGGGCATGGTCCGGGCGGCGTTCCCCAGGCCGGTTATGAGACCTGCAAAGTCCTTGAGACGGCCGGCGGAGCGGGAGAGCTCCGGGTAGCGGTCGGCATTTTCAAGCACCCGGAAGATGCTGACGCCCTCCCGGACGGCGGCGTCCCGGACGGTCTCCACGGTGGTGCCGCCGATGCCCCGGGCGGGGACGTTTATGATGCGCAGAAGCCGCAGATCGTCAGAGGGGTTCTGGACAGTGCACAGGTAGCTGGTGATGTCCTTTACCTCCGTCCGGTCGAAGAACTTCATGCCGCCTATGACCTTGTAGGGTATGCCGTGGCGCTTCATGGCAAATTCCAGCCTGTTGGACTGGGCGTTCATGCGGTAAAGCACGGCAAAATCCCGGAAATTGAGGCCCTGGGTGACCCCGGTGAGGATCTGGGAGGCCACATACTCCGCCTCCTCGTCCTCGTTGGCGGCCTCGTAAAGCAGTGGCTTTTCCCCGTCTCCGGCCAGGGTCCAGAGGACCTTGCCCTTCCGGCCCGTGTTCTTTTCAATGACGCCGTTGGCGGCACCCAGAATGTGGCCGGTGGAGCGGTAGTTCTGCTCCAGCTTTATGACTCTGGCGCTGCGGAACTTATCCTCAAAGGAGAGTATGTTCTCAATGGTGGCGCCCCGGAAGCGGTAGATGCTCTGGTCGTCGTCGCCCACCACGCAGATGTTCTCCCGGCCCTCGGCCAGCAGGGCGCAGAGCCGGTACTGCAGCAGGCTGGTGTCCTGGTACTCGTCCACCAGTATGTAGCGGAACTGGCGGCGGTAGAAGTCCGCCGTCTCCGGGTACTGCTCAAAGAGCCGGACGGTAAGGAAAATGAGGTCGTCAAAATCCAGAGCGCCGGCGTTTTTGAGGCGCTTTGCATACTCCAGGTAGGCCTTGGCGGTGATTTTCTTCCGCAGGTCGGAGGTCTTCATGGCCTCGTCCGCATAGGCCTCCGGCCCCAGCAGGGCGTCCTTCGCCCGGCTGATTTCCGTCAAGACGGCCCGGACGGGGAACTGCTTCTCGTCAATATCCAGCTCCTTCATGACCCGCTTCATAACAGCCTGGCTGTCGGCGGCGTCATAAACGGTGAAGCTTTTTGAATAGCCCAGGGGCTCGATGCTCCGGCGGAGAATGCGGACGCAGGCGGAGTGGAAGGTCATGGCCCAGATGTCCCGGCTGCCCTCGCCCAGGGCCCTTTCCAGCCTGGTTTTCAGCTCGTCCGCCGCCTTGTTGGTGAAGGTGATGGCCAGAATCCGCCAGGGCTCCACAGGCTCCAGGGCGCAGAAGGGCCGCAGGTTTTCCGGCAGGCTCATGCCGGAGGCCACGGCGTCCTCCAGAAGCTCCAGATCCTCTTCCTCAACCCAGGAGGGCACCTGGGGCGAGTCGGACCCACGGCCGTAGCGGATAAGATTCACGATCCGGTTTATAAGAACGGTGGTCTTGCCGCTGCCGGCCCCGGCCAGCAGAAGCAGGGGGCCCTCCGTTGTGAGAGCCGCCTGAAGCTGCATATCGTTAAGGGTGCCGAAGTCCCGGGCGATAAGCTCCCGCCGGGCCTTTGCATACCTTTCTTCCAGTTCTGTTCTTTCCATTTTCGCTGAAACCCCATATTACACATTTTGATACATTATATCACAGTCCGCTGCCTTTTGGGAAGACCCTTCGGAAATTTAAAAGACCGTTGCAGGTCGTTGGCAATTGTGTTAAAATCAAAGAAAAAGGGGGAGTGCCTTTTGGAGTACAGAGAATTGGGGAATACGGGCCTTATGGCCAGCGTTATCGGAATCGGCTGCGAGGGCATGAGCGAGGATAATTACGCCATGTGCTCAAGGCTCTTTGATGAGGCGGAGAGGCTGGGCATAAACTATTTTGACCTGTACGCCTCGGACCCGGACCTGCGCCGGGCGGTGGGGAAGGCCCTGGAGGGGAGAAGGGATAAGTTCCTTATCCAGAGCCACATCTGCTCCGTCTGGGAAAACGGCCAGTACCTGCGTACCCGGGACCTTGAAAAGGTGAAGGCCGGCTTTGAGGAGAGCCTGGAGCTTCTTGGGGTGGACCGGCTGGACGTGGGCATGATTCATTACTGCGACAGTATGTCTGACTGGGAGGATATTGTCAATAACGGCATTCTGGACTACGTGCGGGACCTGAAAAGGCAGGGCAGAGTGGGCCACATCGGCCTGAGCTCCCATAACCCTCTGGTAGCCCGGCGGGCCGTGGAGGAGGGGGGCATCGAGGTCCTCATGTTCAGCGTGAACCCCTGCTATGATCTGCAGCCCGCCTCGGAGGATGTGGATGAGCTCTGGGCGGACAGAAACTATGAAAAGCAGCTTACCAACATGGACCCGGACCGGCAGAGGCTTTACGAGATATGCCAGGCCCGGGGCACGGGCATAACCGTGATGAAGGCCTTCGCAGGCGGCGAGCTTCTGGGCTCCAATCAGATTGCCGGCGTTAAGCTGACGGTAAATCAGTGCATCTCCTATGCCCTGAGCCGCCCGGCCGTCAGCGTTGTGCTGGCCGGGGCCCACAGCGTGGAGGAGCTTCGTCAGAGCGCCGAATACTGTGACGCCGCCCCCTGGGAGCGGGACTACGCCGCCGCCCTGGCCTCCTTCCCCAAGGTGAGCTGGGTGGGCCACTGCATGTACTGCAGCCACTGTGAGCCCTGCCCCATGCGGATAGATATTGCGTCCGTTACAAAATTCCTGCACCTGTGTCAGGCCCAGGGCACCGTTCCCGAAACGGTCCGGGAGCATTACGCCGCCCTGGAGAGCCACGGCGGGGACTGCATCGGCTGCGGGGCGTGCGAGAGCCGCTGTCCCTTCGGCGTGGCGGTACGGGAGAATATGCAGAGCGCTGCAGAGGTATTCGGATACTGATAAGGAGGGTAAAAATGGCGAACACTTTTTTCCCTGAGGTAAAGGGCAAGCTGGGCTTCGGCTGCATGCGCCTGCCCCTGGCTGGCACCGTGTTGGGTGACGGCGAGTTCAAAAGGATGACAGACGCCTTTATGAAGGCCGGCTTCAACTACTTTGACACTGCCCACGGCTATCTGGTGGGGCAGAGCGAAAAGGCTCTCCGCCGGTGCCTCACAAGCCGCTATCCCCGGGAGAGCTTCGTGCTCACAAACAAGCTGACGGAGGATTATTTCAGGAAGGAGGAGGACATACGCCCCTTCTTTGAAAACCAGCTGCGCTGGTGCGGCGTGGAGTACTTTGACTTCTACCTTATGCACGCCCAGGGCTCCGTGAATTTTGAAAAGTTCAGGCGCTGCCGGGCCTATGAGACCGCCTTCCGGCTTAAGGAGGAGGGGCTTGTACGCCATGTGGGAATCTCCTTCCACGATACGCCGGAGTACCTGGACAAAATACTGACCGAGTACCCGCAGATTGAGTGCGTGCAGATCCAGCTCAACTACCTGGACTATGACAGCCCGGCCATCCAGTCCCGCCGTGTCTACGAGGTCTGCGTAAAGCACAATAAGCCCGTGATGGTCATGGAGCCTGTGAAGGGCGGCACCCTGGCGAATCTGCCGGCGGAGGCCATGGCCCTTCTGGACCCGGATAAGAGCCCTGCAAGCTACGCTATCCGGTTTGCGGCAGGGTTTGATAACGTGTTCATGGTCCTGTCCGGCATGTCAAACCTCCACCAGATGGAGGACAATGCGGGCTTTATGAGAAGCTTTGAGCCCCTGAGCCCGGAGGAGCGGGAAGTGCTGGACAAAATCATCGGCATATACCGGGGCATGGATATGATACCCTGCACCGCCTGCCGCTACTGCGTGGAGGGCTGCCCCAAGAATATCCTTATCCCGGATATCTTCGCCTGCTACAACCAGAAAAAGATACACCGCAGCTGGAACCAGAACATGTATTATCGGAATGTCATAACCCTCAATAACGGCAAGGCCTCGGACTGCATACGCTGCGGAAAATGCGAGCACAGCTGCCCCCAGCACCTTAAGATCCGGGACCTTCTGAAGGACGCCGCCAGAGAATTTGAATAATCAGAAGAAATGCCCCATTATTGCGGGCGAGGCCTCGGAGCAATAAATCGCCTTGACTTACAGGTGAGAGCGGGCATATAATAGACGTGAAAAAAAGCGCCGCCTTAGGCGCAGAAAATGGGGAATCGATATGGCAGTACACCAGATCGACGAGGGCTATCTGCGGGACTTTTTCGGTATACCGGAGGGACCTGAGGGCAGGGAGGAGCTGAAGGACATCAAGTCCCGGCTCATCCGCCAGCAGTTTTCCCACGGTGAGGACATATGCTCCATTGACGGGGAGCCGGACGGCATGTTTTTCCTGGAGTCCGGCAACGCCGCCGTCCTGGACCGGGAGGGCGAGCAGATTAACATAATGCATGAGGGGCAGTATTTCGGCGAATACGGCGTCCTCTCCGGCGAGCGCCGCCTTTCAACGGTGCGCTCCATGGGCCGGACTGTGGTCTACAAGATGGAGACTCAGGATGTTATGGCCGTGCTCCAGCGGCACCCGGGAGTATACGGGGAGCTCATGAAGCGGGTTTACGGCCAGGTGTCCAGAAAGCATACCCAGCTGGTGGCCCTGTCCCGGATGCAGCGGGGCGTTCTGTCCGACCCGGGAAACCAGGCGCCCATGACGCCATTGAGAATGGCGATTCAGTACGGCATTCTGGGGCTGATTTTCCTGATTTCATATCTGCTCATTCCGGCGGACTATACAGGGCCGGTCTTCCTTCTGCCCCTGGCCCTTATGGTGGTCTACGCCATCTTTACCCGCCGCACCCTGGAATCCCTGGTGGTGGGCGGCATGCTGGCCTCCGCCCTCATCTTCCGCACGGGCTTTTCCGCCTCCTATACGGATGCGCTTATGGCCACCATGGGGAATATGGACAACGTCTTCACGGTGCTGGTCATGGCCCTCATGGGCGCCATGGTGAACCTGATTGAGTCCTCCGGCGCCGTCACCGCCTTCAAAAAGGTGGTGGACGCCCGGGTGAAGAGCAAGAAGGGGGCCCTGCTGTCCGCCCTGGGAATACTGGCCGTTACGGGCATTGACGACTGTCTGAATATGCTCTGCGCCGCCACATCCCTTCGGACCGTGGCGGAAAAGCAGAGGATCCCCAGGGAGGATTCGGCCCTGCTGCTGAGCATCATGCCCACGCCTCTCTGCTCCTTTATCCCGTTCTCCCTGTGGGGCATCTTCGTCACCGGTACTGTGGTGGCCTCCGTGGGAAATTCAAGCGGCATTGCAGTGTTCTTCGCTTCCATCCCGTTCAATTACTTCTCCATTGTCTGCCTTATTGCCATGCTGCTGCTGGCCCTGGGCCGTCTGCCCAGGAATAAGGACCTCCGCCGGGCAAAAAGCCGGGTGGACGAGGGCGGCGAGCTCTGGCCCGAGGGCAGCGAGCGCTACCTTATCCGTGACGAGGT
>JAFPTE010000044.1 GCA_017400415.1 Oscillospiraceae bacterium | reverse complement strand
GTTTTTTTGCTCTCTTCATTTCTGTTCTCCTTCCCGATGTTTTGCGGATTATTCCGCATTTTTGCCCCTGCATCATATCATAAGGAATTGCTGAATTGTCCGTTATTAGAATGAATTGCTCTTTTTGAAGAATGAATTGCCGTTTTTGCAGAACAAATTGCGTTTTTGGTTATAGAATTACAACAGTATTCCTATTTCGGGGCTAAAGATTTGTGCAACAGTACAGTTTTAGGAGCAAAAAAGCCGATTCCCCAGAACGGGAAACCGGCTTGAACGGATTATAAGCTTTTACAGGTCAGAGAACAGCTCCGCCTTATATACCCCTGTATCCTCAAAGGCTGCGAAGGCCCGGCGGACAGCCTCCGTGTCCTCCTTGTAGGTCATGCCGAACCACTTTTCGCCGGTGGGCAGTACCTTGACTCTGGCCTTTCCCTCCTTAAGAAGAGCGCCGATGTATATGGGCAGCAGGAATTCTGTCTTCAGCTCCCGGCCGTTCTCTTTGAGGAAGTCCACAAAGCCCTCCCGGAGAAGGTCCATAAACTCCCGGGGCAGGCCCCACATATTCATGGAAACCGGCGCATCCAGAGGAAGTGTCACGCCGTCTGCATCTGCGGCATCGCCCCTGCGGACAATGTGGCTGGTCTCCTTGATATCGCAGAGCCACCCGTCCTCATCGGTCACACACACGCCCCGGGTGACGCCCCCGGTCTCGGACAGGGTGTTGCCCAGGCGATAGCCGGACATGTACAGGGTCATGGGGCCCGTCTCGGCGGGGGAAGTTATGCTCTTATACAGCAGGCGGAAGCCCTCCTTGCCGTAATAATCGTCAGCATTGATGACGGCGAAGGGACAGTCAACAACTCCGGCGGCGGCCAGAACGGCCTGACCGGTGCCCCAGGGCTTGGTCCTGCCCTCCGGGCACTCAAAGCCCTCCGGCAGCTCAGAGAGCTCCTGGAAGGCACATTCGACCTTGACGCCCAGGCCCCGGCAGATGCCCTCAATGCGGCTGCCGATGGCGGCGTAAAATGCATCCTTAATATCCCGGCGTATGACGAAGACGATTTTGTTGAACCCCGCTTCCACTGCATCGTGGATGGAGTAGTCCATAATAATCTCGCCGTGACGTCCCACAGGCGTCAGCTGCTTGATACCCTCTCCAAATCGGGTACCCAGGCCGGCGGCCATTATAACAAGTGCTGCGTCCATTGCTCTTCCTCCTTGCAGTGCTTTCTTTTTGTTGTAGGTCTCAAGAAACGTGTGCTCCACTCCCCCGCTCTTCCAGCCCACCATGGTGTCCAGAGAGAGTGTGTGGATGCTGTTGAAAATGCTTTTTTCGATGTTCGGGCTGGTCTTCTTAAGCTCTTTGAGAAGGGCCTTCACCTCCTGCCTCTTGGATGCGCCTATGCCGTCCTCGGAGGAGTCCCGCTCCTCCGTAAAGCGGCAGGCGCAGCGGATGAATTCCAGGCCGTTGTGTCTCTGCCAGGCTATAATGTCGTCCTCGTGCACGCAGTACAGGGGGCGAATAAGCTCCATGCCCGGGAAATTGGTGGAGCAGAGCTTGGGCAGCATGGCCTGAAGCTGTGCCCCGTAGAACATCCCCATGACGGTGGTCTCGATAACGTCGTTGAAGTGGTGGCCCAGGGCTATTTTGTTGCAGCCCAGACTCTGAGCCTTTGCGTAGAGGTTTCCCCGGCGCATTCTGGCGCAGAGATAGCAGGGGTTTTTCTCCTGCAGGTTGGCGACCTCAAAGATGTCCGTTTCAAAAAACTCCACCGGAATGTGCAGAAGCTGTGCGTTTTCCTCGATTCTGCGGCGGTTGCGTTCGTTGTAGCCGGGATCCATGCAGATGTATCGGAGCTCAAAGGGCACCGTGGAATGTCGGCAGAGCTCCTCCAGAAGCTTTGCCATGAGCATGGAATCCTTGCCGCCGGAGATGCATACGGCTATTTTGTCACCGGCCTGGATAAGCTCATAGCGCTTTACGGCGTAGACGAAGGGATTCCAAAGCTCCTTGCGGTACTTTTTTATAATGCTCCGCTCGATTTTTTCGTACGGCTCAAGCTCTCTCGGCACCTTACTGACCCTCGTACTGTCTGGCGTCCAGGTAGTCGTTTATGGAGTCCAGAACGTCGTCGCAGTCCAGCCCGTGGACCTCACAGGCCTCCTCCAGGCTCTCGCCGATGGATGAGGGGCAGCCGATGCAGTGCATGCCGCTCATCATAAGAATATAGGCGATGCCGCCGTCCATGGAGAGCATCTCCCCGATTCTCATATCCTTTGTAACCTTCAAATCCATCAAATCCTTTCCGGGTCTATTATATACCCTTTCTGCGCCCATTTCAACGGATAACACCTTCCGGTTCGCATTATATCATTTTAACCCGGTATGTCAAGAGCTGCGGAAACACTTGATATTGGGAGAAATATATGCTAAAATACAACAGTTGGGGGTAAGCCCCGCAAATACACATTGGAGAATAGCCCATGATTATAATGGACCTGGAGTGGAACAGGAGCTTTGATAAAAAGGTCCTGGACGAGATTTTGCAGATCGGCGCCGTACGGACGGACGATGACGGCAAAATCACGGATTATTTCAACGTTTTCATAAAGCCCAGGGTACACCGCCGTTTTGACCGGGGAGCCCGGAGCCTGCCGGAGCTCCAGGCCTCGAAGGACTCCGACATTTTCTTTCCCGAGGCCTGGCGTTCATTTCTCAGCTGGCTGGGAGAGGACAGGGACTTTGCCTTCTGGGGCAGCGGGGACTTTGACGCCTGCCGCCAGAACTGCGAGTTTTACCGCCTGACCTGCATTGAGCCCAGGAAGGTGTACGATTACCAGGCGGCCTTTTCCCACGTGCTGGGCTTTGACGGAAAGCAGGCCGCCCTGTGGCGGGCAGTTGAGTATCTGAATCTGCCGGACATATTTGAGTTCCACAACGCCCTGCACGACGCTTTGTACACAGCCCTCATAGGCCAGTGGCTGGGAGAGGACAGGCTCTGGATCGCCCCGCCCAAGGAGCCCAGCATGAAGGCCTTCTGCAAGATACCCTTCGACGAGAAGAAGGGCATCAAGGTGGGGCCCATGGAGGACGCCGACTCTGTCCTGGATAACCGCCAGGCCCGCACTCCCCCCTGCCCCCACTGCGGCGGCGTTATGTGGATACGCCAGTGGCGCACCTCCGACGGGTGCCACTTCTACTCCACCGCCTCCTGCAGAAACCACGGCAAGTTCATCGTCCGGCTGACCCTCTCCGGCTCCGAGGCCGGCGTTACAGGCAGGGTGGCCATACCTCCCATCGACCGGGAGCTCATGCAGCAGTACAAGACCTCTGACGGTGAAATCCATACCTGCAAGGCCTCCCCGGGCAGAAAGCACCACCGGCCGGGCCGGGGCCGCCGCCGTTCCAGAACCAAGGAATAAGGCGCAATACCGCATCGGATTATTTCGGTGCGGTTTTTTATGCTTCCGGCGCTTTTTGCTCTTTTCAAGGAGAGGAAAAGAGAGTATAATGCACAGTAAGAAGGAGCGTCTTGGGGTAATGACGCTTTATTAAACGAGGTGGGATAATGGTAAAGGAAGTCAACCCTAACATTCACGTTAACGAGAGAGACTATCCGGTAACCGAGCACAAGTGCTCCGACCCGGAAAAGGCAAAGCTTGTTAAAAAGCTTGCCGTCATGATTACGGACAACATCCCCAGGAAGCTGCCCGGCGGCATGAAGGAAAACCACATGGATTT
>JAFPTE010000043.1 GCA_017400415.1 Oscillospiraceae bacterium | reverse complement strand
TCATCGGCTCCGGCAAGACCGCCCAGGAGGCTGTGAAGGAGGTTGGCATGGTGGTGGAGGGCATCAACGCCCTGCCTGCGGCTCTGGGCCTCCGGGACCGGTTCGGCCTGGAAATGCCCATAACCTCCGCCGTGGACCAGATTATAAACGGCGGGGCTGACCCGAAGGAAGTCGTTACCCGGCTCATGCTCCGGGAGTACAAGGGTGAGTGATTTGTCCTTCCTTATCCGTCCCATTGAGCCCCGGGACGACCCGGCTGTGGAGGGCGTCATCCGCTCCTGCCTCATTGAATTCGGCGCAGCTCATGAGGGCACCGCCTGGGCGGACCCGTATCTGGGCAGTTTTTCTCAGGTTTATGCTGCGCCGAAAAGCCGCTACTGGGTGGCGGAGGACGAGGCCGGCACCGTTGTAGGCGGCACGGGTATCGGCCCCCTGCCCGGCGAGGACGGGGTCTGCGAGCTGCAGAAGATGTATCTCCTCCCCCGGGCCCGGGGTCTGGGCCTGGGACGGCGGCTTATGGACACGGCCCTGGAGTTTGCAGGGCTCTATTACAGCCGCTGCTACCTGGAGACCCTTGATAACATGAAAAGAGCCCAGGGGTTTTACGAGCGGTGCGGCTTTACGCTCCTCTCCCACCCCCTGGGCAGCACCGGGCACTATAACTGTCAGGTGCGATATATAAAAACATTATAAGGAGACACGCTTTTTGTTAAATCTCAGCTATTCACCGGAGATTGCGGCATAACCGGGAGGTTTGCCTCAATCCCGCAGGCCTCCCAAAGGGTTTATGATTTTTACTTTTAGGAGGGCAATCCCGTGAACAGGGAAAACAAGAAAAAATCCTTTGAAAAAGGTTATTACAAAAACCATCCATGCAACGAATCCTTCACCTGCAGGGTCTGCGGCAGGCTCGTGGTGCCGGAGGGCTCCGGCACAGGGCACCGCAACCACTGCCCCTACTGCCTTGCCAGCCGGCACCTGGACGTTGAGCCCGGAGACCGGGCGGCGGAATGCGGCGGCGTGATGGAGCCTGTGGCAGTCTGGGTCCGGAAAAACGGCGAGTGGGCCCTGATACACCGCTGCAGGATCTGCGGCGCTCTCAGCTCCAACTGCATTGCCGCCGACGACAACCCGCTGAAGCTCATGAGTCTGGCTGTGAAGCCGGTGGCCTGTCCCCCCTTCCCTCTGGAACGCCTTGAGGAGCTGGCACGCCTGACAGGCTGCGAAACCCCATAACTGCACAAAAGCCGGACTAAAGCTGTCGACAAAGTCGACAGCCCTCAAATTGAACCCACTGCGTTGGGCTTCAATTTGAATAACTTGCGCTCCATCGCGTCGGCCGTGCCCGGCCTCCTTGGTCGGCGCAAGGGCGGCTCCCCGCCGCCTTAAGGTGTTTTTGCCGGGGCAAAGCTCCGCCAAAAACGATTATACTTGAATAACTGCACAAAAGCCGGGCTGCAAAACAGCCCGGCTCTTTTATCGGTTTATACTGTATATGTGCTCCGCCAGCTTGGCGCTGCCGAAGTCCACAATGGTCCAGCCCCAGTTGTGGGAGGTCTCTGCGGCCATAAGGCGGCGGTTCAGCTCCCGGGCGTAGAAATACGGGTGCCCGTAAATCAGGGTGCCCTTGGTGCTGAGAAAGTTGAGGGAAATATCCTCCGCACCGGTCTTGGAGGCGGCACAGCCGTCCCGGAAGGCGTACCACTTCTGGCTGGTGCCGTACTCATACCGGTCCTGGACCCAGAGGGTATAACCGTTATCGGAGGCTGCGGTGTTTCTGGCCCCGTCAGAGCCGGACTGGTCCTCCCACATGAGAGGTATCCCTGCCTGGGCCCCCAGCCCTGCCTTGTCCTCATACCGCCGCATGAGCACTATCTTGCCCCGGGCCTGGCCCAGGGTCGGGATGGTGTCCGTCAGGAGCCACATCTCCGGGTTGATGTCAATGTAGTATTTCAGATCCGTCTGGAACTTTTCAACGCTGTCGGACCCATGCTCCTGCTTCACGGCGAAAATCACGGTCTCCGTGGGGTTTTCCCGGAGGAAGGCGTAGACCTGGTAGAGGACGGAGTCCAGCCTCAGAGGTTCTGCCCAGAAGGCGTTGCTGGATTTGCAGTCCGTGAAGCCGTGCTTGAGCTTCATGTCCTCCCCCAGCCTGATATCCAGATAACGGAAGCCCGCCCGGAGCTGGTCTTCAATGCTCAGTGCCTGGCACTTGGAGAAAAAGGCCAGTTGGACGTATTGGGTGGCGCTGTCATGGGTGCCGGGGATGACGATCTGCGACAGGCGCCGGCCGTCGGACAGGCTGGCCATCCATCGCTCACTGTTCAGGACCGGTGTTTCGTCCACCTTCTCCAGGGCAGGAGCCGTGAACATGAACACGATGAGAACGATAAGCAGCACCAGCAGGATAATCAATACACGCCGGATAACGAAGCTTGCCTTTGCCATTATTATTCCATCTCCTTTTCCCGGAAACGGGTCATGAACTCAGTTCCCAAGCGTGTAGCCTGGGCCTCGAACCACACGGAATCATAGGGCGTGGCGGAGGGTTTTTTCAGCACTCTCTCCCGGAACAGCCGCCAGCGGTAGCGGGTGGAGGAGGGTATGGACACCAGGAAGGGCATCAGGGGCCCGAAGCGGCAGTTCTGGATGCTGTGGCCGAACTCATGGTCCCGCAGCCTCTGCCCTCCGTCCCGGCATGTCACAAGGAAGGGGCCCATGGAGAAGCCGCCCCAGCCCCGGCCCGCCTCAAAACACCAGGCATACCCCCATTTTTTCGGCCGGTGTCCGGTGATGAGCAGCGCCAGGGCCACAAGCGCCCCGCCGAGGGTGGTTATGCAGCCCCAGGTAAGGCTCAGAGCGTAAAACGCTCCGGGACTCATATCCTTTTTCACTGCCTCACCCCCTGTTTATCCAGTATAGCAGAAAGCGGAAGCTTTTTCCACCCTTTTTATATGATTATTAATAATTTACCCCCAAGCCCATTAAATCCGGGCCTGGGGGTAACTGTGTTTTTGGGTGTCAGGGCGCTTCAGTCAGTCTGTCGGAGACGGTAACCGTGTTCTCCCTGACGGTCAGGATGAACCAGTTGTCGCCGGTGGCAAGCTTTTCGTAGCCCTCGGGCACCTGGGTCTCGTGGATGTAATAGGTGCCGTAGTTCAGCTCGCCCGTCCAGAAGACGCCGCTGTCAAGAGATTCGGAGCCCTCCGTCCCGGCGACCTTGGTCCGGTCATACCGCAGAATCTCAAACTTGGCGCCGGAAAGCGGATTTCTGGCGTTGTCGGTCTTCTTGAGTATAACGCTCTGGGTCTCCTTGGGGATGTTCATCACGCCGTACTTGGCAACGTCGGCGCCGTTGGAGGCGGTCCAGGTGATGGTGTCCTTATCCACAACCACTACGGTGTAGACGTTGTTGTTTGTAAGGAACGTGTCGTTGGGCACCGCAGTCTCCTTCAGGTAATAGGTACCCTTGGGGACCCGGAACTTCACAACGCCGTTGGCGTCCGCAGTTACGGTGGTGGCCTTGGCATTGCCCACCGTGACCTCCTTCACCTGGGTGCAGGCCGCATCCGTGTACACGGTGAACACGGCCCCTGCCAGCTTGTTGCCGAAGCTGTCTATCTTCTTCAGCTCAACGTCGATTCCGAAGCCGTTTTTGAAGGTCGGAGCGACGGGCTTGCTGGGCACCTTGCTCAGGGTGTAGAGTTGGTGGGCTCGCTGAAGCTGCCGTTAAGGCTCTCTTCGCAGACTGCGTTCACAGTGGCGGAGTAGTCGGAGAGCTCCACGTCGCCGTTGTGTGCGCTGGTGC
>JAFPTE010000042.1 GCA_017400415.1 Oscillospiraceae bacterium | reverse complement strand
GATGTCGATGCGCTTGGTGGTGGAAAACATGGTGGTGGTCCACTGCTCCGTATAGAGCTTGTAAATGCCCCGGCGGGGCCAGGCTTCCATATCAAGAGGGGTAAAGGTATCCATACGGCTCTCCTTCGCACAGTTTTACGGATAACATTTTAACAGAAAACCGGCCTATGTCAAGGGAAAACCGCTTGACGGCAGGTTACGGCCCGTTTATAATGGTGAAAAACCCATTGGAGGCGCTTTATGCGAGAGATTAAAGCCGGAGACATCACCGCAGCGGTGGAGGCCCTGTGCATCCGGGCGGCCACGGTGCTCACTGACGATATGCGGCAGGCCCTGGACCGGGCCTATGAGAGGGAGGTTTCCCCCGCCGGAAGGGCGGCCCTTAAGGATATCTGCGACAATTTCCGCTGCGCCGGGGCGGAAAACCTGCCCATCTGCCAGGACACGGGCATGACCGTCATCTTCGCCCGGCTGGGCCAGGAGGTCCACATCACCGGCGGTGACTTCACCCAGGCGGTGAACGAGGGGGTCCGCCGGGGCTACACGGGCGGCTGCCTGCGGAAGAGCGTGGTATCCGACCCCTTCCGGAGGGTCAACACCGGGGACAACACCCCGGCGGTCATACATCTTTCCCTGGTGCCCGGGGACGAGCTGAGGCTCACGGTGGCCCCCAAGGGCTTCGGCAGCGAGAACAAGAGCGCCATGAAAATGTTCCTGCCCTCCGCCCCCCAGAGCGCCTTTGAGGACTTCATCGTTGACGTGGCCCGGCAGGCCGGGGGCAACCCCTGTCCCCCCATGGTCCTTGGTGTTGGCATCGGCGGCACCGTGGAGAAGGCGGCCCTTATGGCCAAGGAGGCCCTGACCATGCCCATTGACGCAGAGGCCCAGGACGGGTTTTACGGAGAGATGGAGGACCGGGTGCTGGAACGCATAAACGCCCTGGGCATCGGGCCCCAGGGCTTCGGGGGGACTGTGACCGCCCTGAAGGTGCGGATTCTGGCGGCCCCCTGCCACATTGCGGGCACTCCCTGCGTGGTGAACATGGGCTGCCACGCCACACGGCACGCCTCCGCCGTGCTGTGACAGATAAATTCACCAAAATTTCATAACTTTCTGCAAAAAACTGTTCATTTTTCACAAAGTGTGTGTTATAATTAAACCGTGGGATGGAACAGAATCCCACGCAGACCACGAAAGGAGAGAACGGCAATGAAGATTACGTTTGCGGAAAAGAAGATCCAGACGTCCGACGCCCTGAGGGAGTATGCCGCCAAAAAGATCGGCAAGCTCGAGAAGTTCTTTAAAGAGGAGCCGGAGGCCTCCGTTACCTTCTCTGTTTTAAGAGGTCGGCACATAGCTGAGGTCACCCTCCGTGCCGGCGGCATGATTTACAGATTCAGCGAGGAGACCGGAGACATGTACGCCTCAATTGACTCCGCTGTGGCCTCCATTGAGCGCCAGATCCGCAAGAACAAGACACGCCTTGAAAAGCGGCTCCGGGAGGGCAGCCTGCAGGACGTTATGGCTGAGCCCGCCGTCGTCGCCGGCGACGAGGATGAGGACGATAACTACGAAATCGTCCGCAGAAAGCGCTTCTCCCTGAAGCCCATGACCTGCGAGGAGGCTATCCTCCAGATGAAGCTCCTGGACCACGAGTTCTTCGCCTTCCGTGACCAGGATAACGACGGCAACTTCGCCGTTGTCTACAAGCGCAAGAACGGCGGCTACGGCCTCATCGAGGACAAATAAACCCCATAAAAACGCCGGGCGGGAGAGCTTTTCTCCTGCCCGGTTTTTCTGTCCGCCGCCAATCTTTATCCAAATATAGACGCCCTTTTCCGTCAATATTACGTTAACCACCTTGAACTTTCGGCGTTGTGCACAATTTTGACCCCTTGGTTTTGTGCAATTCGTTAGGTTACGCCTTGCAAAGCCCGCAAAAAAGCGTAAAATATGGGCCAACCTAAAGGAAAGGGGGCCCGATGTATGGGCATTCTCGGCACCATCGCCGCCGGTCTCGGCGCAGTGGTTCTTGTTGAGGGTACGCTGTGCACGGTAATCGCCGCAGCGCTTTTGAAGACCCTCTCTGCCAAGAACGCAGGCAACAGATAAGCCTGCAATAATCTGTATATGAGCTCGTTTGAACGTATATATGGAAAGCCCCGCCGAAAGGCGGGGATTTTTTAACCCTGGGGGCCAAGATAACTGGGGTCCGGGTCCCGGACCATGAGGAGATGCTCCTCCAGGCCCTGGGGGGTGAAGTCGTAGCGCACGTAGTAATCCGCCCGGACTCCGTTCAGCACCTCCAGCTCCTTGAACACCACGCTCTTTGTATCGCCGCCCAGGAGATAGGCGCCGAAGAGATAGTGGGGCTCCGGCAGGTCCGCCCGGTGGGACATGGGCAGATCCCCCTTGTACAGGGTGCTGCCCTCCATATCCAGCAGCCACACCCGGAAATCCCTGGTTTCCTGGGACCGGGCCATGCACACGCCGCTGCCCAGCTGGGATATATACCAGCGCTCCTCCGGGTCCGCCAGCTCATAGGCCTTTTCCGAAACGCCGTTTTCCATGCGGTACACCGCCGGTACCCCATCCTCAGCGGCGGAGGGATAATACCAGACGCCGGGGCTCTCGGCGTAGAACTCGTTAACCAGCCGTGAGGTCACCGCTTCCCCGGCCAGGGAAATTTCCCCGGTCTCTGTATCAAAGGTATAGGCACGGAAAACATTGTTGTTTTCCCTTCTCAGGGCAACCTCAAAGCAAAACTTTCCGTCTTGAAAATAGGAACGAGCATTATTGAATTGACCGTCTCCAACATCCATCTCCGCTACAAGGGCAAAGTCATCTTCAGTGGTAAGACTTGTTTTGTAGATTCGAATAATTGTATGAGGAACAGTATCTACCACCGTGTTTTCCTGGAAGCAAAAATACATGCACTCATTGAAAAAGAACGAATCAAAGGCTGCTCGCCCCGTCATAAACGACCCTTGCTTCAAGGTCTTTCGATCCGTGCCGTCCTCAGCCATAGAGAACAAAGCATCTAAAGCGCCGTTTTTGGGAGAGGTGGCAACCCAATATAGTCTTCCTTTGTAGTAAGACAAAAATTCAGAATGCCCTATATAGCCCCAGCAGCTCTTATTATCATGGGTGCAGTCCGGCTTTCCGCAGAGCACTCCGTACAAGCCGGTTTCCTTGTCGCTGTAGAGGATATATTTATCGTTATACTGCTTTCCGAAATAGATGGTATCAGTCTCAGAAAAGTTTACGTTTGCGACATAGCTGTATTTGTTCGTGTAGTCTCCCTCTGCCGGAGCTGAGCTCTCAACGGGGTCACCCCCCGGTTCTGTTTCCTCCGGCGGAGTCACAGAGCAGGCACCCAGGAGCAGCGCAAGAGACAGTATAAGTGCCGCTGTTTTTTTCATAGCAAATCGCCCCCTTTTCTTTATTATATCAAAGCATGACGGGCATTGCAAGGGGCTATACTATTATTTATAACAAAAACGCCTGAGGATAATCCTCAGGCGTTAGGTTTGGTTGGGTGAAGCTTACTTCAGCTCAACGGTGGCGCCGGCGGCCTCCAGCTTCTTCTTCAGCTCCTCGGCCTCGTCCTTGGAGACGTTCTCCTTGATCTTGGCGGGGACACCCTCGACGGTGGCCTTAGCCTCGGCCAGGCCCTGGCCGGTGATCTCACGGACAACCTTGATGACCTTGATCTTCTCAGCACCGAAGCTGGTCATGACAACGTCAAACTCGGTCTTCTCCTCCACGGCGGGGGCAGCAGCACCGGCGCCGGCAGCGGGAGCGGCCATAGCAGCGGCGGAAACGCCGAACTCTTCCTCAAGAGCGTGAACGAGCTCGCTCAGCTCCAGAACCTTCAGTTCCTTGATCTCGTTGATAAGGGCAGTGACTTTTTCGCTAGCCATTTTGTTTTCCTCCTGTAATTATTAGTAGAAAGTGGGATTTTACTCCGCAGCAGCTTCTTCTGCAGCGGGTGCGCCGTTCTTCTCGGCAATAGCCTTCAGAACGACTGCCAGGCTGGTGATAGGTGCCAGCATGGTGCCAAGGACCTGCGCACGGAGCACAGGAATGGCGGGGATACTCGCCAGAGCCTCGACCTCTTCGACGCTCATGATCTCGCCGTCCATGAAGCCGCCCTTAAGCTCGAACTTGGGGAGCTTATCGGCATATTCCTTCAGGATGCGGGCAGGAGCCACAGGGTCTTCGGCGCTGGTGGCGATGGATGTGGTTCCGGAGAGCTTCCCGTCCAGAGCCTCGTAGCCGACGTTGTTGATGGCGAAGCGGAGCAGGGTGTTCTTCACAACGGTGTACTCCACCCCGGCCTCACGGAGCTTGCGGCGCAGTGCGGTGTCATCCGCCACGGAAATTCCGGAATAGTTCACGAGAACGCCGGCAGCGGAGCCCTTCAGCCGCTCGGTCAGAGCGTCGACAACGGCCTTCTTTTCAGAGAGAACCTTTGCATTGGGCATTTTGGATTTCACCTCCGTAAAATAAGCTGTGCGTTCAACAAAAAAAGCACCCTCACGCCAAAGCATGAAGGCACACCGGTAAACAAACTCAGTTTGCCGCCCTCGGCGGGATTTACGGCATATGCCACCCGCTGTCTTTGGAACGCTCCGATATAATAACAGATACCCCGGAGTTTGTCAATAACTTTTTTGAAAAGATTGGGAAAAACCTTGAGCTTTAAGGCTTCCCCTTGAGGGGAAGCTGGCGGCGAAGCCGACTGATGAGGTGCAGGCGCCCACAGGCGCCGTGCTTTTCGCACAGAGCTCGTCATTACAGGACACCTCATCCGGCCCTGCGGGCCACCTTCCCCTCAAGGGGAAGGCAGAGAGCACAAAAAATCGGCCCGCCGAAGCGGGCCCAATCAGACATAAAATAACGCTTCATTTATAATTTCGTTTTCGCAATAGCTTTGCCATTGCGAAAACACCTCCCATACCGGCGTCAGCCGGTCCATGGGCCGACCAAAGCCGGCGGCCCCTTCGCCGGCTGCGATGGAGCCCATGCCTCGGAAGAAAGCCCTTGGCGGGCTTTCTTCCGAAGTTTTATCTTTCCTCACGGAAGTAGGCAAGTCCCAGGCTTGCGGGGGGCTGGTTTTCCTTCTTGCTCCTGGCGGAGACGATGATGAGGACGATGACCGTGGCGATATAGGGCAGCATCTTATAGAGCTCCTTCACAGCCAGGTCCGTGCCGGTGGGGATATACAGATACAGGATGTACAGGCCGCCGAAGAGGATGGAGGCCAGCACGGCGATATTGGGCCGCCACACGGTGAAGATGACCAGGGCGATGGCCAGCCAGCCTCTGTCGCCGAAGGCGTTGTTGGACCAGACGCCGCTGGCGTAGTCCATAACGTAGTACAGGCCGCCCAGGCCCGCAACCATGCTGCCCAGGCAGGTGGCGGTGTACTTATACCGGCTGATGCTTATGCCGGCGGCGTCCGCCGTGGCGGGGTTCTCGCCCACGGCCCGCAGGTGGAGACCCACCCGGGTATGCCGCAGGACGAAGGCGGCCACCAGGGCGATGGCCACGGCCACGTAGGCCAGAAAGCCGTAGCTCAGGAAAATCTGGCCGAACCAGCCCAGGTTCTCGGCAATGGGCAGCCTGGCGGAAAAGCAGGCGCTGGTGGCGGAGAGGGCGATGGAGGGCACCTCGGCGCCGGTGAGCTTTATAAGGGAGCCGCCGAAGAAGTTGCCGAAGCCCACGCCGAAGGTGGTCATGGCAAGGCCGGTCACGTTCTGGTTGGCCCGGAGGGTGACGGTCAGGAAGCAGTAGATAAGGCCCATGAGAAGGGAGCCCAGCAGGCAGGTCAGCAGGGGTATCACCACAGCCAGGACCGGGTTCATATTGCCCCCGGCGCTCTGCTCATAGAAAAAGGCCCCGATGACGCCGCTGATGGCGCCCACGTACATGATGCCCGGAATTCCCAGGTTAAGGTTTCCGGATTTTTCCGTCAGGGTCTCGCCGGTGGCGCCGAACAGAAGGGGTATGCCCTGGACCACCGCCCGGGGGATGAAGGATATAAAGTCAAACATTTGTCTTTTCCTCCTTTCCTGCCCTGCGGACAAAGTCGATGCGGTAGTTTATGAAGAACTCGCTGCCGATGATGAAGAACAGGATTATGCCCGTCATAATATCGGAGAAGGCGTGGTTCAGACCGTAGATGGTGGAAATCTCTCCGGCGCCCCGGTCCATGTAGACTATGAGGAGGCTGGAGAATATCATGGTGATGGGGTTGAACTGGGCAAGCCAGCTGACCATGACGGCGGTGAAGCCCCGGCCTCCGGCCAGCTCCGCAGAGATGGTGTGGCTCAGGCCGCCAACGATGAGCAGGCCCACCAGGCCGCACAGGGCGCCGGACAGGAGCATGGTGCGGATGACCACCTTGCCCACCTTGATGCCCACGTACCGGGCGGTGCGCTCGCTCTCGCCCACCACGGCGATTTCGTAGCCGTGCTTGGAGTAGTTCAGATAGACGAACATAAGGGCGGTGATTATAACGCCCACGATGATGGGCAGCAGGTTTTCCTGGCCGCCGATGACGGGCAGCCAGCCGGCCTCCGTGGTCTGGTTGATGATGCCCACCTTGCCGGAGCCCTTGGGCACCTCCCATACGATGATGAAGTACGCCACAAGCTGGGTGGCCAGGTAGTTCATCATCAGGGTGAACAGGGTCTCATTGGTGTTGTACAGCACCTTGAAGATGGCGGGTATCAGGGCCCAGAGTGCGCCGGCGGCCATGGCGGAAACGGCCATGAGGGCAATGAGGGCGGGATTCGGAATCTTGCCGCCCAGGAGAATCATGCAGGCGGCGCTGGCAAGGCAGCCCACCAGCACCTGGCCCTCGGCGCCGATGTTCCAGAAGCGCATTTTGAAGGCGGGGGTCACCGCCAGGCTTATGAGCAGCAGGATGGCCGTGTTCTGGCCGGTAATCCACAGGCGGCGGGGGGTGCCGAAGACGCCGTCAAACTGGGTGGCGGCGATGTTCCAGGGGGCCTGGCCGGTGGCAAGGCCCATGATGCAGGCGCTGAGAATCATGGCGATTATGACGGCGCCGATGCGGATGGCCCAGGCGTGCCAGGCGGGTATGGCCGGCCGGCGGGATACGTGGAACAGAGGGGTATGGGTCTTCTCGCTCACTGCCTGTCACCTCCCAGCTTGGTCATCATCATGCCGACCTCACGCTTGGAGGTCTTTCTGCCGTCCACTATGCCGCTGACCTTGCCGCCGCAGAGCACCAGAATCCTGTCCGAAAGCTCCAGCAGCACGTCCAGGTCCTCGCCCACGTATATGACGGCAACGCCTTTTTCCTTCTGCTTGTTGATAAGGTCATAAATCGTATAGGAGGAGTTGATATCCAGGCCCCGGACGGCGTAGGCCGTCAGCAGGACCGTGGGGGCGGAGGCTATCTCACGGCCCACCAGTACCTTCTGCACGTTGCCGCCGGAAAGGCGGCGCACGGGAGTGGTGACGCCGGGGGTGTTCACCTCCAGCTCACGGACCACCCGCTCTGCCAGGTCCCGGGGGCTCTTTCTGTCGGCGAACATGCTCCTGCCCCGGCGGAAGGACCGGAGCATCATGTTGTTTGTCAGGTCCATGCTGCCCACAAGGCCCATGCCCAGCCGGTCCTCCGGCACGAAGGACAGGGATACGCCCATGGCCTGGATGGCCAGGGGGTCCTTGCCCAGGATGGCGTCACGACTGCCGTCGTCATTCACATAGTCGATGGAGCCGCTCTCCGTGGGCTGCAGGCCGGCGATGGCCTCCAGAAGCTCCTTCTGGCCGGAGCCGGAGATGCCTGCCACGCCCAGTATCTCACCGGAGTTGGCTGTAAAGCTCACGTCGTCCAGCTTCACGATGCCGTCAATATTCCGGACGGTGAGGCCCTTTACCTCAATTCTGGGCTTGGGGTCCTTGGGCAGGGGCCGCTTGATGTTCAGGGTCACGGCGTGGCCCACCATCATGTTGGTCATTTCCTGGGCGTTGGTGTTCTTCGTCAGCATATCGCCCACGAACTGGCCGTGGCGCAGCACCGCCACCCGGTCGGACAGGGCCTCCACCTCGTGCATCTTGTGGGTGATGATGACGATGGCCTTGCCGTCGTCCCGCATGTTCCGCAGGACGGTGAAGAGCTTGTCCGTCTCCTGGGGGGTCAGGACGGCGGTGGGCTCATCCAGGATCAGGATGTCTGCGCCGCGGAACAGGACCTTGACAATTTCAACGGTCTGCTTCTGGGAGACGGACATGTCGTAGATCTTCTGGTTGGGGTCCACCTCGAAGCCGTAGGCCTCGCAGATGCCGCGGATCTTTTCGGACGCGGCCTTGAGATCCAGCTTTCCGGGCAGGCCCAGAACGAT
>JAFPTE010000041.1 GCA_017400415.1 Oscillospiraceae bacterium | reverse complement strand
TCGGTGGAATACCGGGGCTCCGCAAAGATGCCCCCGGCTGTCAGCTGCCGCAGCAGGCTGTTGGAGGCCACGCCGCCGGAGAACAGCACCGGCAGGTCCCCGTACTGCTTCCGGGCGTTCTCCGTCACCCGCTGAACGCAGGTTATCATGGAGGCCAAGGTGAAGTACGCAACCTCGCTCTTCTCCGCCCCGGACTCCACCAGCTTGTGCATCTTCTGCTCCACTCCGGAAAGGGAGAAGGTAAGGCCGTTCACCTTGGGCCTGTAAACCTCACGCTTCACCGCCTGGGCAGAAAGAGCGTCCAGCTCCTTCCCGGCGGGGAAGCCCAGGCCCAGGGCCTGCCCGGCCCGGTCGATAAGCTGACCGGCGGACACATCCTGGGTCCTGCCGATTATCTCGCATTTTACCGCCACGCCCCAGGGCCGCACGTGGAGCAGCTCCGTGGTGCCGCCGGACAGGTGCCAGGCCAGGTGCTCCCGCTCCAGAAGCTCCATATGGCCGGAGGACCAGGCGGCGGCGGCAATGTGGCCCTGCTGATGGGAAAAGCCGAAGTAGGGCACGTTTATAAGCTCCGCCATGGTCTTTGCCACGGCGACCCCCGCCAGAAAGCAGGGCGTATAGGAGCCCTCGGTCTCCCGCGGGGTCTCGGAGGCGCCTACGGCGATTATTTCAAAGTCGCCCCGGACCTTTTCCGCAATCTCCGGCAGTCTCTTTACATGAGAAAAAAGGGCCTCCGACTGGCGGAGCCCCAATTCTCCCTGTTTTACGTCCAGAAGGCGGCCGGAATTGACCCCCTCCGTGCCGTCATAGCGGGCCACAGAGGTGGTGTAATTCGAGGTGTCAAAGCCCAGAACTGCCTTCACAGCGCCGCCAGCTCCTCTCTTACAAAGGAGCCCAGAACGCCGTTCACGAAGGCCACGGTCTCCGGAGCGTCATATTTCTTGGCCAGCTCCACAGCCTCGTTCACGGCGGCGCGCCTGGGTATCTCCGGCATGTACATGGTCTCGTACATGCAGGTTTTCATAACGGCCAGGGCGGTGCGGGAAATGCGGGCAAACTGCCAGCCCTTGGCGTACTTTGCCACGTACCCGTCCAACTCGGCGGAATGCTCGCCGATGCCCTTCACAAGGGTGGTGATGTAGTCCTTCTGCTTTTCGTCCGGATAGGAGGAATAGAGCACGTCCTCCTGGGCCAGACTGTCAAAGTACTCCCGGGAGAACATCTGGCTCAGAACGTCCTCATAGGAGCACTCCTTGGCAGAAATCTCATAGCAGAGGCGGACAGCCAGCTCTCGTGCCTCGGTTCTGTTCATAGTGTATTCTCCGTAGTTTTATTTATCCAGCTGTACGCCCAGCACGTGGACGTTGACCTCGCACACCTTGACGCCGGTGATGCTCTCCAGGGAGGCGCGGATGTTCTCCTGCACGTCCTCCGCCACCTTGTGGACAGAGGCCCCCAGCTTGCAGACGATGTTGGCCTCAAGCTTCAGGCCCTCATCGGTGTTGGCAAGGCGGATTCCCTTATAGCCGGGCTTCTTGGACCACAGTTCCGCAGCCTCCCTGCCCAGGGACGCCACTCCGTCGGTCTCCAGGGCGGCGTTGGCGGCCACCACGGTCACCACGTCCTCGGAAATGTTGATGTTCCCCTTTTCGCCGGGGATGGTTACGTAATCTTTATTCTCAGCCATTATTATCGCTCCATTCTGGTTGCATATTCCTGCACATGCTTCCAGCTTCATTATATCACAGCATTCCACGAAAAGAAAGCCTTTTTTCCCACATTTATGCACAACGACAAAGCTCCCCTTTCGGGGAGCTTTGCCAAAAGAAAAAGAGGATAAAATGAAAAAGGTGAATTCGTTATCACGCTTCTAATGATAAAGGATAAGTTTTACGAAATAAACAGGCAAAGTATTTCAAATCTATTAAATATCATTTTTCTTGTGAAAAAATATGGATAAAACCTCAATATGTATGGTCGCAGGTCTCCTTGATGAGCTTCTGCAGGTTTTTGAGGTCCACAAAGGTCTCGGGCTTGCGGCCCGGGTCCCGGAGCAGGGCCGCCGGGTGGTACAGGGCCATATACTTTATGCCGTCCTTTTCAAAAATCATGCCGTGCTCCTTTGTGATTTTGAAATCCTCCTTTATGAGCACCGCAGCGGCGATGCGGCCCAGGCAGACGATTATCCTGGGCTTCACAAGCTCTATCTGCTGCCTCAGCCAGCCGATGCAGGCCTCCCGCTCCGTAGGCAGAGGGTCCCGGTTTTTTGGCGGGCGGCACTTGACGATGTTTGCGATATAAAAATTCTTCTCCCTGTAAAGGTCCACAAGACTCAGCATATCGCCCAGGAGCTTGCCGCCCCGGCCCACGAAGGGCTTGCCGGTCAGGTCCTCGTTCTCCCCGGGGCCCTCCCCCACGAACATGACCTCCGCATTTTCAGCTCCCTCACCGAAGACCACGTTGGTCCTGGTCTCGCACAGGCCGCAGGCATGGCAGTCAAGGCACTGCTCTCTCAGCTCAGAAAGGTCCATTTGAAAAAATCCTCCTTTCGGGAATAATCCCGCCGATTCCGCAAAGAATAGGGCCAGACGGAAGGGATACGCTTTCAATCAGACCGGTGCCGCAAGGCGAAAGGTCAAAAGCGCCGCCTTCTGGAGAGGCGGGCATCTCCTTCTGTCTTTTAATTGAGCCGCAGGCGTTCACCGTCTGCGGCTCTAAAACTATTAATAGTTGAGATTCTTGAAGAACTGAGCCGGATCCACCTTCACATTGTCCTTCCGGATCTCAAAATGCAGGTGGGGGCCTGTGGAGTTGCCGGTGGAGCCCACGTTTCCGATAACGTCGCCCCGCTCCAGCACCTGCCCCACCTTGACGGTTATCTTGGAAAGGTGGGCGTAGAGGGTCTTGTAGCCGTTGCCGTGGCCAAGCATTACGAAGTTGCCGTAGGACGGATCTTTTCCGGCCTTAAGCACAACGGCGTTGTCTGCGGCCATGACCGGCAGGCCGTTTATGCCCACGCCGCCGATGTCCATGCCGCCATGGTCCTTATAATACTTGCCGGTAACGGGGTCAAGGCGGTTCTTTGAAAAGGGGCTCGTTACACGGCCAGTAAAATCGCCCAGGGGCCAGATGAATTTGCCGGTGCCCTTGACCTTGCTTCTTTCCTCTATCTCTCTAAGGAGTGCTTCTTCGGCCTTTATCTGCTTGTCGAATTCCTCCCTGGCCTTCTCCTCCGCGCGCTCGGCGGCGTTGGCCTTCCTGATTTCCTCGGAGATGCCCTCGAAGTCCGTGGTGAGCTCGTCAACTATCTTCTGGAGCTCCGCCTCCTTGGCCACCAGGAAGGCCTGCTCCTCTTCCTCCATGATTCTCTGGTCCTCCCGGTCCTGGAGCTTCTGCTCCAGCTCCAGCTGGGCCTCACGGGTCTCCTCCTCCTTGGCTACAAGGCGGGAGTAGATGGATTCGTCGTTGGCCCGGATGGCGGCCACGGCGTCCAGCCGGAAGAGCATATCGGAAAAGCTGCTGGCGCCGAAGATGATGGAGTAATAGCTGACGGCGCCGTTCTCCTCCATGGCCCGCAGGCGGGTGCAGTAAAGCTCGTGGAGGGTGTCCTGCTGCTGCTGAAGGTCCCGTATCTCGGCCTTTTTGTCCGTTATCTGGTGGTCCAGGTCATCCGCAATGCCCTTCAGAAGGGCAATGACGTTTATCTCCGTCTGAATGGCGTTCTGCAGGGAGGATATCTCGGCGCTCTTGGCGCTTATCTGCTTCTGGAGGCTGTTCTTTTCCTTTTTCAGTCTCTCCTGCTCCGCACGGATCTCTTTGAGCTCCTGCTCGTGCTTTTTCTTCTCCGCCTCCAGCTCCTCCAGCCTATCGCTGGTCAGTGCGGAGCCCAGAGTGGACAGAATGCCCGTCAGCACGCCGATGGCCATTATAGCCGCAAGAATAAGGCAAATGATTCTGACTGTCTGCTTCTTCACTATGTGTATCACTCCTGTCCGTTGCTTTCCACAACCACGCCGGAGAACCTGTCCATGGGGTCCTCCCTGGAGCCGTTGTGCCAGATTTCAAAGTGGAGCTGGGGCCCCGAGGCGCTGCCCGTAGCGCCCACAAGACCGATAACGTCCCCCCGCTCCACCGTATCGCCCTTTGAAACAAGGTTGGACTGCATGTGGGCGTAGAGGGTGGTGTACCGGTTGCCGTGGTCAATGACGATATAGTTGCCGTAGCTGTCGCTGTATGCGGCGGCGATGACCGTGCCCCG
>JAFPTE010000040.1 GCA_017400415.1 Oscillospiraceae bacterium | reverse complement strand
TCTCCCTTTGCTCCTGCGGCGGGCCCGGGGACGTGGACCTGCGCTTTTACGGCACGGAAAAGCCCCTGAGCGAAAAGGAGCTTCTGGAACTGCCGGGAGAGGTGCTTGTAAAAAAGCTGGAGGGCCTCTCGGGCTACTTTATAAAGCTCTGGTACGACCGGGGCGGCGACCCGAAGCTGCCGGAGGACTGGTATTCGCTTCTGGCCCAGTCCCCCGCCCAGGAGGCTGGGGGCAGGAGCTATGCCGTCAGCGTGCTGTGCATTTTTGACGAGGGCAAGGTCCCGGACCGGGGCTTCCGGCCCTTCGGCCTGGAATATGAGGAGACCGTGACCGTAAGCGGCACGGCGGTGGGCCTTGGAAACGGCTCCGCCGAGTTCCGCTATGGGGGCGTTCTCTACCATGTGGAGACTGACGGCGGAACCGCCGCCCTGCGGGAAATCTGCTCCCGGCTTCTGGGCGCTCAGGCCCCCTGATATAAAAAAATCCTGCCGAAGGGCAGGATTTTTTGTTTCAGTTTCTGGTCACAAGCTCCAGCTCGATGTTGAAAAAGCCGTTCCGGAGCTCCTGGGGCACCAGGCGGCCGTCCCGGACCGTTATCTGCCGCCCGCCCTCCAGGGTGAAGGTGATGCGCTTCTCCCCGCCGAAGCGGAAGGGGCTGTCCGGCAGGTTTTCCCAGGCGAAGAGGCCCGTATCCCGGATGTTTTTCAGGATAATGGCCACGTTGGAGGCGGAGACCGCCTTCTGCCGCTCATAAACCGGGCCGTCGTCATACCTGGCGCTGCGCTCGTTGAGGCCCGTGCCGTCCGGGAACAGGGTCAGGTTGGCCCGGCTGAAGCCGCCGCCGGGCCGTATCTCCTCAAAGAAGATGGATTTGAGGCTCTCGGGCTCCGGCAGGGGCACTCTCTCGCCGGCCATCAGGGAGGTGAAGAGCTCGCCGATGGCCTCTCCGGCCCGGTCAGTCAGAACGGGACTCTGATTATCGGAGAAGCTGATTTTCTCCCCGGAGGCGTAGGCGACGGAAACGGCGCCGCCGAAGTTTTCCGGCAGGCCGTGGGTCTGGCTGTGGCGGCCGTTATTCTTGGCCAGGTCCAGAGCCCGGACCAGACTTACAAGCCGGGGGAAAACATCCCCCTTAACCAGGGCCCAGGCCCCGGAGCGGAGGCTGCGCTCATAGCCCAGCTCCAGGTACAGGAAGCTATCCTCCCCCGCCGGGGCGGCGAAGGCGGAAACATAGGAAAGGCCGTCGTCCTTCCGGTGGGAAAGGGCGGAGGCTGCGCTGAAATACGTCATGGTGTCACAGGTGATGGCGGTGGGTGCGTCCTTGTCATAGGAACGGGTGGTGCCGCCGCAGACGGGTATATCCTTCTCTCTCATGGGTATCCCTCCTTTTCTCCACCTGATATTAACACAACGAATTATTTCTTGCAAGAGAAAAAAAGCCGCCGTCTCATCGGAGACGGCGGAGAAGGGTTAATTATTCCGTTTTCGCCTTTTGCGGATAAGGGCGGCCAGGCCAGTGCCGGCGAGGGCGCCGCAGGTGTCCACCAGCCAGTCGAAGGCCTGGCAGGCCCGGCCGGGGACAAAGAGCTGATGAACCTCGTCCGTCACGGCGTAGAGGGAGGCGAAGACCGCTCCCCAGAGCCAGTGGCGGCCGTACTCCATGCTGAGAAGGCCCGCCCAGGCCCCCAGCAGGGCAAACTCCGTAAAGTGGGCGCACTTGCGGACCAGGGTCTCCAGCCACTCCGGCACATTCCCGCCGAAGAGCGGCGCCAGCAGACTGACGATGAAGCCGGACTGGGCGGAGGACTCCTCTGCGTTCCGGGCGGAGAAGATGAAGATCGCCGCCATATTCAGAATCACCAGTGTCCAGAGTATGGCCTTTCTCCTGTTCATGGCGGCACCCCCTTCAAAATCGCCCCCGGACCGGCGTCCGGGGGCTGTGTGCTTTATGGTACCATACGCCGCCGGCCCTGTCAAGGGGAAGCCTCTGAAGACGGAGGCTGCTCTCTGCCTTCCCCTTGAGGGGAAGGTGGCCCGAAGGGTCGGATGAGGTGTTAATCTCACCCGCTTGCAGGCGGGATGGTCAATCCCCCCGGCCCTGTCGGGCCACCCCCCTTTACACAAGGGGGGCTTTTCTTTTGCCCTTTGGCTCCCTTGTGTAAAGGGAGCTGTCAGCGAAGCTGACTGAGGGATTGTGCATCAGGCGAAGAAGCTCCAGCGGGACAGCAGGAGGCCGGGGATTACCACGATGGCAAAGAAGGCCCAGCTCACCAGGGTGAAGGTCTTCACGAAGTCGCCGCCCCGGCCCGGGTACTCCCGGACGTAGATGCGGTAGTTG
>JAFPTE010000039.1 GCA_017400415.1 Oscillospiraceae bacterium | reverse complement strand
GGCGAAGGCCAGGAGGACGGCGCCGGCGATGGCGCAGTAGTCGGACCAGGGCTTCTCGCCCAGGAGCAGGACCGCCTCCAGGACGATGGCGCCTATGAGGGAGGCGATGACGAGACCGCTCACCTGGCCGCCCCGGCCGCCGTAGATGAGGACAATGACGAGAGTGACCAGGCTGAGGCACGCAGCCGCAGCGGCAAAGTAAAAGCCTGAACCTTTATTTTTCATTTTCAGCTCTCCCTTCTCAGTTTTCCTTTTTCTTGGTCTTGCTCAGCACCAGCATGGCCAGGGAACCGGCGGCCAGAATGCCGGAGCAGACGGTGACGGCAGTGATGGCAGTCTGCCACCAGGGGGTGATGTGCTCGATGCGGGTATCGGTGCTGTAGCCGTTGGTGATGACGGAACGGGAGATGGCGTACTCCCAGCTGATGGCTGCCTCGGTGAGCAGCTCAAGGAGGTGGCCGTCATCGGTTTCCTTGGCCTTGTTCAGGACCCAGGTGCCGTGACCGCCCACGCCGTCCAGGCACCACTCCTGGGTACCGGCGGCCAGGACCTCGGCAGCGTGGTTGCGGAAGCCGCCGTCCACGTACTCGCCGAAGCAGGGTGCGGCGTCAGTGTCGATGGCGCCGGTCCAGCCCCACTCGTTCCGGAGGACCTGGGTGTTCAGGGCGTAGGAGGCGGAGTTCCACTTAAGGCCGATGCGGGAGAAGGACTGCATGATGCCGCCGGACTTGGCCACTCTGACGGAGCCCTCGAAGGCTCTCAGGTTGCCCTCACGGAAGGCCTGCTCCGTGAAGAAGCAGCAGACGCCGTCACGGTAGAATTCCTGGTCGTTGCCCACGAAGTGCTTGGGTGCGGCGTTGGAGCCGGTCTTCTGGGTGGCGATGACCTGGGCGGCGCCGGCCAGGTAGTTCATGGTGGGGCACTCGGACATATACTCGAAGCTGCGGCCGCCGAAGGGGGTGCGGTGCAGGTCGTTGCCCACGTTGTAGTTGATCATGAACTTGCTCCACATGCCGTCCTCGCCCATCATGGTGCCCCTGCCCTCATAGAGGTCATAGTTGAAGGAGCCGGTGAGGATGGGGTTGGAGCAGTAGCGGACGGTGGGAACGGCGGTCTCCTCGCCGTTGACCATGACCTTGTGGGGGTAGCTGCCGCCAACGGAGTCGCAGCCGTCGCCCACGGAGAAGGAGGGGCTCAGGTCGCCCACGGCGGGGCAGGAGAAGCTCTCAGCGGTGGCGTTGGGCAGATCCTCGGGCTTGAGCTGATAGATGAAGGCCAGCCAGGTCTCCCGGTCGGTGATGGGCACATCCTTCATGGCGGCCAGGTTAAGGCCGCTGTCCTTGCCGAAGTTGGCGGCCACGGAGGCGTAGCTGGGGGCATCGGCGGGCTTTGTGTACCACTCGCCGTCCAGAATGTCCATCATCTCCTGGGTGGCGTTCACGCTGGTCTGCTTTACGGGGAAGGTGCCTGCCCAGTCGCTTCTGGACAGATAGGTGCCGGCGCCCTTGACCCAGTAGTTCAGGTCGCAGTCTTCAAACTGGTTGGAGACGATAACGCCGCCCTCGCCTCTCATGTACTTGTCGTCATCGAAGCCCTGGCTCCACTTGTAGGCCTTCTTGGCGTCGCCGGCGGCGGTCATGCCGTTGGAGACAGTGTAGCCCTGGGCCGCCAGGACGTTATTGAGTGCATCGTGGGCATCGTCGCCGATGGAGACGTAGTAGTCGCCGCCGGAGAGGATGTAGCCGCCCTGGTTGTCATGGGCGGTGGAGTCCCAGGAGGCCAGCAGGTACTTGTCGGCGGTGATGGTCAGAGTCTCGCTCTCGCCGGCGGCCAGGGTTTTGGTCTTTCCGAAGCCGATGATGGCGATGGCGGATTTCTCCACCTTGTGCTCCTTCTCATAGTCGCCGTAGGGGGTCTGGGCGTAGAGCTGAACAACGCTCTTGCCGGCCACGGAGCCCGTGTTCTTAACGGTGACCTTGGCAGTGATCTCATCGTCGCTGACAGAGACGCTGTCCAGGGTCTGCTCAAAGGTGGTGTAGGAAAGGCCGTAGCCGAAGGGATACTGGACCTCGTCGGCGTAGCTCCAGGCGGAGGCGCCCTTCAGTGCGCCCACGGAGGAGGAGGCGTTGCCCTTGCCCATGACGGCGTCGGCATAGCGGGTCTCATAGTAGCGGTAGCCGATATAGATGTTCTCGGCCTGGAAGGAGATGTACTCGGCACGCTCATCCTCGCCGATAGCGGCGTTGATGGCGGCCACATTCAGGTACTGGGGGGTATCCGTGCCGGAGTTCACAACGGCAGGGGCGGACAGGGAGTCGGTGGCGTAGGTGTCCACCAGCTTGCCGGAGGGGTTCACGGTGCCCTTCAGAATCTCAGCCACGCCCACGAAGCCCTGATGGCCGGGGTAGCCGATGAAGAGGATGGCGTCGCAGTACTGCTTGATCTCGTGGACCTCCATCTGGTTGGGGCTGTTCAGCAGAACAACGACCTTATCGAAGTTGGCTCTGACCATCTCCAGAAGGTCACGCTCGTTCTTGTGGAGAGCCAGGGAGGAGATATTGCCGCTCTTGCCGCCCTCATCGTCCTGGTCCTTCATCATAAGGTCCGTGCCCTCGGCGCCCTCACGGGCGAACACCACGATGGCGGCGTCCTTATAGTCGGAGGCGAAGGTGCCCTTGAGGGCATCGTAGAAGGCCTTGTTCTCCTCGCTGCCCTTGGCGGAGCCGCTGGCGGAGACGCCGCCGGAGGAGCCCGCTGTGCCTCTGGCAGCCTTGCCTGCCTTGAGGCCGTCCCACAGCTGGGGATTGACCACGAAGCCCACGTTCTCCAGGGCGGTCTTAAGGTCGATGGAATTGATGGCGCCGTTGGAGACCTTGGTGCCGGCGGAGGAGGCCTGGTAGGCCGGGTCCACGGCGGCGTGGCCGAAGACGCTTATGCGCTTGGCGCTTGCCAGAGGCAGGGTGTTCTTCTCGTTCATGAGAAGGGCTGCGCCCTCTCTCATCTCATTGATATTCTGCTCCAGGGCGGCTGCAAGAGCCTTTGCCTGGGCTGCGGGGTCGTCGAAGCTGCCGAACTGGCTCTTGTAATAGACAGTGTCAGCAGCGGCCTCGCCGGTCTGGACGATTCTGGTGGTGCTGACGCCCAGCGCATCGTTGATGTAGCTGGCGTTGGTGCCTGCCAGATTGCCGCCCACCAGTGCAATGACCAGAATCACTGCAAAGACGGAAGTCAAACCGGACCATAGCTTGGAATTTCTCAATTTCGGTTCCTCCTTTTCATGATCAAGAGGTCTCGCCCCTTGTGGTCAAATATTACAATATATTTAAATTACGGTGTTGTTTTTTTTCGCAGTTGGTCCTCAAAGCAGCGCAGGTGGTCATAAAAATAACGCCTCCCGGCTTTCCCGAAAGGCGTTTTTTTGTTTAACCTGACGTTTTCACTTCAGGGGGAACACAATATCCAGCAGGAACACTCCGTCCTCCCAGCCGGAGGTCATGGCCCCGCCGTACTTTTCCGCAATGTACCGCATGCTGCGGACTCCGTAGCCGTGATAATCCTTGTCGGACTTGGTGGTGACGGGCAGACCGTCCGCAAATATGGGCGCCCTTGCGCAGGGGTTCTCCACGTGGACGGACAGCAGGGATCCCTGGGCAGAGATATTGAGGGTCACGATGCGCTTTGCGGGGCTCTCCTCCCCTGCGGCCCCCTCGATGGCGTTATCCAGGGCGTTGCCCATAAGAGAGTACAGGTCCTCCGTGCCCATGAAGCTCAGGCGGGCTCCGTCGGCGATGCAGTGGAGCCGGACCCCCAGCTTCTCCGCCTGGAGGCTCTCCTCCGCCAGGATGATATCCAGGTCGTCATTGCCGCTCTTGGGGAAGCTGTCGTAAATCATGACCGCCTTTTCCAGCTGGCCGATGCTCCTCTCCTGCTCCTCGGAGCTCATGTGCCGCAGGGCGGAGATCTGGTGCTTCAGATCGTGGCACTTGCGGTTTATGACCTCCACAGCCGCCCGGCTCATGCGGTGCTGCTCCTGCTCCTGCCGCAGAAGCCGCAGCATTATAAGCTGCTCCCGCTCCGCCTCCCGGAACCGGAAAAGGTCCAGCAGTATCATAAGCAGCAGGGCGCAGGTGGTGAAATCAAAAAACTGCACGCCGACGGTGGAGGTCTCCCGCATGGTGGTCCAGTAGCTGATAAAGTAGACAACCAGTGTTGAGATGGCGGCGAAGACCACCAGGACCGTGCTCTTTATGTCCGCAGTCTCGCTGCCCCGGAACCTCCGGCGCAGGAGGAGCCAGGCCAAGGCGGTTATGACTATCATTGCCGCCAGCTGAACGGCCTGGTCCCAGGCCCCGGTCAGGTGCAGGCCCTGGGAAATCATCCAGCCCAGGCAGTGGACCATATGCTGGACCGTGTGGGCCACGCAGCAGTAAAAAATCAGCTGCTTTGCGGTCATCCGGAAGCACAGAAGCAGCACCCCGGCGGAAAGGACCAGGTAAAACAGGAAGCCTAAGGTAAACCAGCCTATCTGGAAAAAGGGCGCAAAAAACGTCACCGGCGTCACAAGGGGCAGAAGGCAGAAGACCACGGCGGCGGGTATGAGCCGCAGCCAGAAAAATTTCCGCTTCTGGAGCCGCCAGCAGAAGAGAAGCTCAATTATAAGTATCTGAATATGAAAATAGTTGACGTACCACATTACAGGTGACCTCCTCCCAGGCAATGGGCAAGCTTTTCAAGGACCGCCTTTCGGCGCCGCCGGGTCAGGGGCACTGATTTTTCGCCCACAGTGACGGAGTCATCGGTCACGGCGGTCACATATGCGCTGTTCACCAGGTGGCTGGGGCTCACCTTTATAAAGCGGGAGAAGCGCTCATCCTCCTCCAGGCTGGAGAGCTTGCCATAGGTCTCCAGGTTTCCCTTTTTGGTGTGGAAAACCAGGGCGTGGTCAAAAACCTCCACAAAGTAAATATCCCGCATATCCAGGACGGTGGCGCCGTCCCGGCGGGCAACGGTGAAGGTCACGTTCCTGTCCCTGGACATCCTGCGGCACAGGCGGCGGAGCTTCATGGAAAACTCCTCATAACTGACAGGCTTCACCATGAAATCGGCGGCGTTTACCTCATAGCCCTGGATTGCGTACTGGGCCATAGTGGTGACGAAGGCCAGCACCACGTTCTCATCCCGCTCCCGCAGGCGCCGGGCGCACTCCATGCCGTCCATATAGGGCATGGCGATATCCATGAACACTGCATCCACGTCCCCCCGGTACTCGTCCAGGAAGCTCAGGCCGGAGGAGTAGGAGGTGACGGAGAAGCTCTCCCCGGTCTCACGGCCGTATCTCTCAAAAAAGCTCTCCAGAAGCCTTGCGTGGACAGTCTGGTCCTCTACAATGGCAACTCTTATCACGCTCTCACCGCCCTTCATAAATGATTATATTTCAAGGCGGAGCTTTTTTCAACAGGATTTTGCTTCTCATCAAGGCAAAAAAGTGGTATAATGAGGAAAAGTCAAGGAGGTAATGCACCATGAAAAAAGATTTTGGGCCTATGCCCGCAGTGTTCCCCATGCCCGTTCTGATGATAGCCACCTATGACGAGGACGGCACCGTTGACGTCATGAATGCTGCCTGGGGCCAGATTTGTGACTCCGACATGATAACCCTGGCCCTCACGGAGACCCACAAGACCGTCAAGAACCTGAAAAAGGCCGGGGCCTTCACAGTCTCCCTGGCAGACGCCGGGCACATCGAGGCCGCCGACTTCTTCGGAATCGCCAGCGGCAACAAGATGGCGGACAAATTTGAGCGCAGCGGCCTGACGGCAGTGCGCAGCACCCGGGTGAACGCCCCCGTTATCGAGGAGTTCCCGGTGACCCTGGAGTGCGAGCTTGTGGAGTGCGGAAAGTACGGCGTTATCGGCAAAATCGTCAACGTCATGGCGGACGAGGCCGTGCTGGACGAGAAGGGCAAAATCGACGTGACCAAGGCCGGCATCATCATGTTCGACCAGTTCAGAAACGGCTACTATACCGTGGGCGAAAAGGTGGGCACCGCCTGGAACACCGGCAAGGGCCTTCTGAAATAATCGCTGTTAAATATCGGGACCTGCGCCTTGGCGCAGGTCCCTTTTTTTCAACCGTTTTTCAGTTCAGCACCGCCACGCCCACGTTCAGGTAGAGTGCAAAGAGGCACCAGAGAAGGTACGGCAGCAGGAGCTTCGGGGCAAGGGAGTCGGCTTTTGCAAACTCCCGCATGGTCATGCCGATAAGGAAGATGAGGGCAACCAGGCACACCACTGCTCCCCAATAGGCGTCGATGATAAAGAATATCACCGGCCAGAGGTAGTTGAGGGCCAGCTGGAAGGTGAAAACCGTCAGAGCGGAGTTCTTCTGCTCCCGGGGTGCGCCGGAGACCAGCACCCGGTACAGTGCATAGCCCATGAGGATATAGAGCAGGGCCCAGGCCACCGGGAAGACCCAGGCGGGCGGCGACAGAGGCGGCTTTACCATTTCGTTGTAGTTCCCCCGGGAGGAGGTGAGCCAGCCAACCAGTGCTCCCCCCGCCAGAGGAATGCCCACGGACAGAATAAGGGTTTTGATGTTCTTCTTCATTGGACCAATCCTTTCCGATTTTTCTATATAAAGGATACTCAAAAAACCGGAAAATATACTAAAAAGCCGCAGGCGCCCGGGTTTTCCCGGACGCCTTTGGCTGTGGAAGAAGAAAATTATGAAGAAGAATTACTCGGAATCGCTGCGGATGACTATTTCCCTGCCCTTTTTGTTGCGCTTTGCTGCCAGCATGCCCAATATGCCCCAGGCAGCGAGGGCCAGAACGATTACGCCGTCAATGACGTACATAATGGGTACCCAGGAGGGGGTGGCGTAGCCGATGACCTTGCCGTTCATGGCGTTGGAGTTGGTCATGGCGTACATGATGTTCTTCATGGCCCCAAGGAGCACCACGGCGTCGCCGGTCTCGCTGGGGTCGCACTCAAAGTTGCCGCCGCCAACGGTCTGCAGGTTCACATCGCCGCCGGCGTAGGCCATCTGGGTGCCGTTCATGTACTGAGGCACGGTGTTGAAGTCGCAGATGATGAGGCCCCGGAAGCCCCACTCATTCCGCAGGATTTCTGTGCACAGGCGATAGTCGCCGCCGGTCCACATGGTGCCCACACGGTTGAAGGAGGTCATTATGCCCCGGCACTGGCTTTCCTTTATGGCCAGCTCAAAGGCCTTCAGGTAAATCTCCCGAAGAGACTGCTCCGTCAGCCAGGTGCAGTCGCCGGTGATGCTGCGGTGGGTCTCCTGCTCGTTGGCCACGAAGTGCTTCAGGGTGGGCGACACGCCCCGGGACTGCATGCCCTTTATCTCCGCTGCGGCCATCATGCCGGTGACGAAGGGGTCCTCGGACATATACTCGGAGCAGCGTCCGCCGAAGGGGCTCCGGTGGATGTTCACGCCGGGGGCGTAGATGCAGGAGTAGGGCTGGCCGGTCACGTCATAGCCCCAGATACCCTCCTCGCCTATGGCCTTGCCTATCTCCTCGATAAGCTCCAGGTTCCAGGTGGAGGCGAAAACGGGCTCGGAGCAGTACTGGTTGGTGCCGCTGATGCGCTCGGAGTTGAGGAAACAGGTAAAGCCGCTGGGGCCGTCGGCGTGGAGGGTGCCGGGCAGGCCGGCCTGGGGTATCTCCTTGATCTGATAGGCGGCGTGGTTGTACACGTCGATGCAGACCGCAGGATCCATGGCGGCCAGGATTTCTTTCCAGCCCGGGTCGTCGTAGCTGACGATGGCCTTGTAGGTCTCCTCCGGAGTATGGTCCGGCAGAAGGTCCCGGACAGTCCGCACCGGGTCCTCCTCCATGTCGGGATACTCGAAGTCCTCATCATAGTTATTGGGGTTGTTGGTCTGAGTGTTCTTCAGCTCCTCCAGAATGCCGGAGATGGCGGCTCTGTCGGAATCGGTAATGGCCGTGGGCCAGGTACCGTCCCAGTCGGACCGGGACAGTATCCTGTCCAGAGGTGCGTCCGTATCGGTGACGCCGGACAGGTCCGTGGCGGTGACGGCATTATCCTTCGTGTAGCGGTTGCCTACGATATTGCCGGTGACAGGGTCGGTCTCGAATCTGATGCCCTGGGCTGCGGTGCAGTCAAAGGTGCCCACGGACTCATGGGCGTTTCTGGACACATAGAAGGTGTATTTTCCCTGGTCCAGCTCATAGCCCGCAAAGCCGTTTTTGTTCTGGTCCCGGTAGTCATAGGAGGCGAAGTCATAGGGCCTGGCGGTGAGGGTCAGGGTCTCGGACTGGCCCGGGTTCAGAAGGCCGGTCTTGGCAAAGGCGCACAGGACCTTATGGGGCTTCTCGATGCCGCCGGGGGTGTAGGGGGCGGACACATAGAGCTGCACCACATCCTTGCCGGCCACAGAGCCGGTGTTCCTGACGGTGACGTCCACGGAAATGAGGCCGTCGGCAGTTACGGCTGCGGTGCTGGGGGTGCCCACGGTCCAGTCAAAGGTGGTGTAGCTCAGGCCGTAGCCGAAGGGGAACACCACGTTTTTCTTATACCATTCCTCCCCGTCCGTGAATCCCCGGGTCTCGTAATAGCGGTAGCCCACGTACACGCCCTCTTCATAGTGGACGAAGTAATACAGGCCGGAATTGTACTGGTCGAAGGTCTGGTTCTTGCTGACAGGCTTCTGGGTTATGCCGGTGCCGAAGTTCACGGCGGTGGGGTTTGCCAGGAAGTCAGTGGCCCAGGTGTCCACGGTCCTGCCGCTGGGAGAGACCTGGCCGGACAGGATATCCGGAAGGGCCATGATGCCCTGCTTGCCCGTGAAGCCTATCCACAGGGCTGCATCGATTTTGTCGGCGAAGGGGTATTTTGCAGTGTCAAACAGGAAGTCCGCCTCCATGGCAGAGGGGATGTTGAACAGGACCAGGACCTTATCAAAGCCGGCGGAGGTGACCTCCTTCAGCATATCGATCTCGTTTTGGTCCAGCTGCAGGTAGTGGGAATCCTCACTGACGGCGCCGGCGGTGCTGCCCTGATGGCGGGGCAGGTCTGCGCCCTCGCCGCCGATGCGGGTGAGGACCACGATAGCCAGGTCCTTATAGTCCTTATAGCTGTTCTTCACGTCCTGGGTGTACATGGAGACAGGGGTCTCGCCTACGGAGAAGGCCTTGTCGTCGCCGCTGTCCAGGTCCGTGTTGGTATTGGAGCGCTTCTCGCCGGAGAGCTTGTCGTTCTCATAGAAGGCTTTCAGGGTGGGATTCAGCTTGAAATCCTCCTCCAGGGCGTCATAGATGGACTTGTAGCTGATGTCAATGCCCAGTCCGGACAGGCGCTTATAAAGTGCGGAGCCCTCTTCAACGATGAAGGAGCCGGAGCCGCCGCCGGAGAAGGCCATGTTCACGCTGTTCTTGCCGAAGATGCTGATTCTTGCTCCCTTATGGACAGGCAGCGCATTGCCCCGGTTTTTCAGCAGGACGAAGCCCTCCCGGGCAGCCTCTATGTTCACCCTGGCGGCGTTGTCGTAGGCCTCCTTCTTGCTGTTGGTGGAGGGAAGGTACATCATTGCCACGCTGTTATCGTAAATCGGCCTGGGTGAGCCGAAAAGGAGCGTTGCCATATCCCAGAGCACAGTGAGCCCCAGAACGTTTACGACTGTCACAAGGACCAGAAGAACGGCGGTGACGATAAGCCAGACCTTACCTCCCTTGGTCCTGATAAAATCCATAAACACTGTAATCTCTCCTTCCTGGGAGAATCAATAGTTGGAGGCAGGCAGTCCGCGGTTGGCGTCCCAGATCACCACGCCGGAGGTCTCCAGCTTTATGGAGTCCACAATAGGCGCAGCAGCCTCAAGGGTGGAGCCGTCCATGGGAACGGAGTTCTTGGTTATCAGGCGGATAAGGTTGGCGCCCTTCTTCAGGTGGATGTTCTTGCCGATAAGGTAATCCTTGAAGGGCAGGCAGTCCAGGGCGGAGGCGGCGTCGGTGGGCTTGGGCACGCCTACGAAGCTGATGGGGTCATAATTCATGGGCTCATCGTTGACCTCGATGGCGTAGTTGGAGGGATTGAAGGTGAAGTCTCTCAGCTCGGCGGAGAGGCGGGCATAGAGGGTCACGTCCGTGAGCTCCTCATCGCAGGCGATATAGAACTCCAGGGAGTTTTCGCTGCGGTACAGGAAGGACACGAAGCGGTCGTTGGAGCAGCCTCTGTTCTCCGGGGCGGAGACAATCATGGCCTCCTCGCTGCAGGTGCCGCTGAAGGCGGGGCCTACCTTGCCCTTCAGGCTGGTATCCTCGGCCTCGAACTGATAGGTCTGGGTGCCGGTGACGGTCTTGGTCCAGGAGGCGGTGATGGTGACTGCGGAGGTGATGGGCTTGGAGAAGTCAAATTCTGTGCCGTTGGCGTCCAGCCACTTGCTGAACTTATAGCCCAGGCGGACAGGGTCGGAGGGCTTGGAGACCGTGGTTCCGGACTGGACGGGATAGGAGTAGGTCTGGTACAGGTCGCCGTAATAGCCGTGGTCGAAGGTCACGTCGAAGTACTCGGCGCCGTCCTTTTTCCAGAGGGCGAAGAGCTCGGCAGCGTCGGTGACGCCCTTGCTGAAGTCATACTGATAGATATAATCCTTGTTTGCGTACCAGGCCACAAAGGTGTAGCCCTCTCTGACGGGGGTCTTGCTCTCGGCCTTCTGGCCCTTGACTACGGAGACCACCTCCGGAGCAGGTGCGCCCTGGTAATTCAGGTTGTAGGTGATATTGAAGCTCTTGTTGGCAACACGGACAGTGAAGGTGCACTTCTTGTTGTTGGCAGAGCGTACGTTTATGTTCTTGGTGCCCACTGCGCTGGTGGAGGGGGCGGCGATGGTGAAGGAGGGGCTGGTCATAGGCAGGCTCTGGGTGGTGCCGTCGGTGTAGGTCACAAGCACTATGCCGCCCTCAACGGTGAACTCCTCCCCTACCTCGTAATAGACCTTGTCCGGCTCCTTCTCCACAGACAGCTTGGAGACGGTCTTGGTCTCGTCAACGACCTGGGGCTTGGGATCCTCAGGCTTGGGATCCGGGTCGGTGCCCGGGTTGGTGCCCGGGTTAGTGCCCGGGTCGGTGCCCGGGTTAGTGCCCGGGTCGGTGCCCGGGTTGGGGTCCGGATTCTGTGGCTTGGGATCCTCCGGAGTCTTGCCCGGGTTTTCCGTGGGTGTTTTGCCGGAGTCCGGGGTCTTGCCCGGGTCGGCGGCCGGTGCGCAGGCGGCCAGGCAGCCCAGAAGCACCAGCATGCAAAGCAGTATTGCAATAATCTTCTTCATTTTCTCGCTCCTCAAAAAACGCTTCTTATAACTTATGCTCCGGCGGCATTACGCTGCCGGAGCATAAGCTTAGGTCAGTCGGTCACTTGCTTTGGCGATTCAATTACTTGACAACGATGGTCACGGGCTGCTCCACAACCACCTGGGTGCCTGCGGTGGCACGGATCCAGTTACCGCCGGTACCGGTCTTGTTGACGGTGTAGGTGGTAAGCTTGACGGTGAAGGTGTAGGTGCCGGCGGCCAGATTGCCGGTGAGCTTCAGGCCGATGTTGATATCGCTGGAGTACTGGAGGCCGCAGTAGCCGAGAGGTCTGTCCATGATCGGGGTCACGGTGAGGCCGGCGGGCAGGTCGCCCACGATCTCGTACTTAGGCTCGTGAGCCTGGAAGGTCTCAAGATCCTTGATGGCGTCGTAATCCAGAGTGACGATATCTGCAGCGGACTCATCCTCGTGGCGCTGCATCCAGCCGGAGCCGGCGTTGTAGGCGCTCATTACCAGGAAGGTCTGGTCGCTGTGCTTGTTCATGTAAGCATAGTAGTCAGAGGACACGGTGATGTCCTGTCTGCCTGCTCTCAGGTTGATGGGCTCAGCGGAGATTTCCTCGCCGTTGACGGTCAGGGGGCTCACGACCTTCAGGATGATGGTGGCGGGGGCGTTCTTGACCCAGTTGTCGCAGTTCACGGTCACGGGGATCTCGTAGGTGCCCAGGGCAACGTTCCTGCCCACGGTGATGGCGTTGCCGCCGGTGGCGATGGTCAGGCCGTTCACGGTGTAGGAGGTGGCGGTGACGGTGCCGTCGGACAGGGTCTGGGAGACGGTGGTGCCGCCGGCCAGATTAAAGGTGCGGTTGGTGGCGGTCTCGGTGATGGAGTACTCAGGATAGGTCCAGGTGGTGGAGGTGACGGAGGTGCCGTTGGCATTTCTGTTCTCGACCACGGTGAAGCCCTCGCACTGATAGGTCCAGACCTGGGTAGTGGTGGTGGAGGAGCCGCTGGAGGTGGTCTTGGTCTCCTTGGTGGGCTCCACGCCGTCGAAGCTGCCCTTGGCCAGTCTGGAGATGTTCACGCCGGAATCATAGCCGCTTATGACGAAGTTTGTGGTATCGGGGGACTCCACAACAGCCTTGTAGTTGTTGATTCCCTGATATGCGGTGGCGGTGAAGGTCATGGAGCTGACGTTGTTCTTCATGACGCAGGAGTTGACCTCGTTGCGGGCGTCACGGACAGCGGCCAGACGCATTACATAGTACTGGGTCTCGGAGGGGACGGTGCCGTCCTTCACGTTCTGGCTGGCAGCGTCTGCATCGGGGACCAGAGGCAGGCCCTTGCCGTCACGCTGAGCTGCATCCCACTTGCCCCAGGTGAGGCCGGTGGTGACGTAGCCGTTCCAGGAGCCCATCAGGTAGGTATCGCCGGCACGGACCATCAGGTCCTGAGAGACGTAGCTCTTGGCCCACTGGTCGTTGACGGTGCCGCCCTTGTAGCCCCACTCATCACGCATGAGCTTCTGATGGCTGGCCCAGTTGTTGGAGTTGACGATGAAGCCCAGACGGTTGAAGGAGGTCATGACGCCGGCGGTGCCGTTCTTGATGACGGCCTCGAAGGGCTTCAGATAGATCTCACGCATGGCCTGCTCGGTAATGAACACGGAGACGCCGCCGAAGTTTGCACGACGGTATTCCTGGTCGTTGTTGAAGTAGTGCTTCCAGTAGCACATAATGCCCTTGCTGGTAACGCCGGTATCAACGGCTCTGGCGATGTGGGCAGCCAGGACGCCGTCCTCGGAGTAATACTCGAAGCAGCGGCCGTTGAAGGGGGTACGGTGGGTATCAATACCGCCGCCGCGCCAGCCGGTGGTGCCGTTCAGCATGGCCTGGGTACCCAGCATCTCGCCCTGCATCTCAATGAGCTCCACGTTCCAGGTAGCAGCAGAGATGGGGCAGGTAGGCCAGTCAGCGCCGCCGCCGAAGGTGACGGGGCCGTCAGAGCCGGTAAGGCCGCCGGAGAGGGGGCCCTTGGCGGAGGCATAGTAGGAAACCAGCTGATCATAGGTCAGTGCGTTCAGGTACTCGTCCCAGATGGCGTTGTTGGCCTTCTGCTGGGCGGTCAGGTGGTCGAAGGAGACCTTGCCGTCCACAATCTTGGGCTCGGTGTACTCAACGCCGGGGAGCTTTGCACGGAGTGCGGTGAGCTCGGCATTGGACAGAGCAGTGGTGGCCTGGGTCCAGTTTTCGGGGATGCCGCCCTTGGCAACGTACCAGGGCTGGTCCGGGTTATCCATGTAGGGATAATAGAACTCCTCGGACTGCAGCAGGGCGTACTCGGCCTCGGAGAGGGTCCGGTCAGCCAGGGAGACGGGCTTGGGCTGAGTCAGGCCGTTCTCACGGGAGATGAGGTTCTCCAGATAATCGTCACGGACGGTCTCGAAGTTGGTCCAGTCGTCATCGGTGAAGACGTTCTTCACGGGGTTGCCGCTCTGGAGGTCGATGGGGCAGGTGATGTCGGCGGGGCAGTTGAACTCCACCTTCAGCACCACGTCATGGCTGTTGCGGCGGGCGGAGAGGACGTAGGTGCCCTTCTCCAGCTCATAGCCCTCAAAGCCGTTGCCGTTCTTGTCGTTCCAGTCATAGGAGGCCAGGTCGTGAGCCAGGATGCGGATGGTCACGATGTCGGTCTCGCCGGGGGCCAGCTCCTTGGTCTTGGCAAAGCCCACCAGAGCTGCGGAGGCCTTCTCGATGCCGCCCTTGGTGTAGGGAGCGGTGTTGTAGAGCTCAACCACGTCCTTGCCGGCTCTGCTGCCCACGTTGGTGACAGCCACCTGGACGGTGAGATACTGCTTATCGGTGGTGATGGTCCTGTTCTTGGAAACGCCGGCCAGCTGCCAGACGAAGTCCGTATAGCTCAGGCCGTAGCCAAAGGGGAAGGCCACGGTTTCCTTGTAGAACTTGTCGGCCTCGGCCTGCTTGCCTGCCGCTACCAGATCGTCATAGACGGTCTCATAGTAGCGGTGACCCATGTAGATGCCCTCACGGTACTCAACCAGGGCAAAGGCGGTCTGAGCGCCCTGGGGGCTGCGGAAGAAGGCGTCTGCTCTGCCGTTGCCCTCGGCGTTCTGGTTCATCTGGGAAACGTTGGGGAATGCGGGGTCAGCCTTCAGGTTGGCCCACCAGGTGTCGGGCAGACGGCCGGAGGGGTTGACCTTGCCTTCAAGAATCTTGACGGCCTCAAGGCAGCCCACCTGGCCCACACCGCCGACCCAGAGGATAGCGTCCACGCAGAGGTCGCTGTCGGGGTCAGCCAGCTCGGAGACATCCATGGTGTAGGAGCTGTTGATAAGGACGATGACCTTATCAAAGTACTTGTTGGCGTGTCTGATCAGGTCCTTCTCGTTGTCCTGGAGGTCAAGCTCAGTATCGTTGGGGTCGGAGTGGCCCTTGGCGTTGTAGGTAGCCAGGTCGGAGTTCTCGGTGCTCCAACGGTAGAGAACGATGACTGCTGCATCACGGTAAGCAGCGTATGTAGCGGTCTCGGTGTCGCCCAGCTGGGAGACGGGCATCTCGATATGGAGTCCGCTGTAGCCGCCGTCGTTGTTCTTGTAGTTATTGTACTTGGCAACGATGGTGGGGTTGACGGAGAAGCCCTCTTCCTCGAAGGCGTTGTTCCAGTTGTAGCTGGTGGACTGGTTGTTCTGGCGCGCAGAGCCGGAGCCGCCGCCGGATACCACGATATCCTGAGAGGCAACGCCCATGAGGGTGATGCGCCTGTCGTGGCTGTCAAG
>JAFPTE010000038.1 GCA_017400415.1 Oscillospiraceae bacterium | reverse complement strand
TACAACATGGTCCGGGCAATTATGGGCACGGTCCTGTACTGCTCTGAGGGGAAGCTGAACCCCGATGATATTCCCGCACTCCTTGAGGCCGGGGACCGGCGGCTGACGGGCCCCACCGTGCCCCCTCAGGGGCTGTATCTCACCCGGGTCTGGTACGACGGAGCCGTAGGTGAAATGATGCGTTAATTAACAGTTTGTTTTATTTTTCGGCCATTTCTTGTGATAGAATACCTGAAGGTCGGGGAATGCTTATGGAAGAAGAGAAAAAAACAAAAAAGGGCTACCTGCGCCTTATAATCATCGCAGCTGCGGTTTTGCTGGTGCTGGGAGTCACATATCTGATACTGCGGCTGAGCGGCCTGGGCCTGGGCTCCGTTCTGGACGCCGTCCGGGGCGGCACAGCCCAGCGGTACCCCTTTGACCGTTCCGAAGCAGGGTATTACGCCGCCGTGGGCGACGGCTTTGCCACCCTGTCCGGCTCGGCTCTGAGGGTCCGGGACCGGTCCGGGGAGGAGAAGCTGGGGCTTCTGCTCTCCTTCCGGGAGCCTGTGCTCTCCACGGCAGAGGACTTCGGCGCCGCCTGGGACATGGCGGGCACCGACTTCATCGTGTTCAGCGACGGCGGCCTCAGGTACCGCTCCAATGCTGATGGCAGGCTCATCTCCGTGACGGTGAACAGCCGGGGCTACGCCGCCGTCTGCAGCGAGGAGACCGGCTACGGAGGCTCCGTAACGGTGTACAATCCCAACGGCAGGGCGCTTTACAAGATGTCCTCCGGCTCGGATTACGTTCTCTCCGGCTATGTGCGGGACGGCAGCGAGCTTCTGGTCCTGACTCTTGGGGCCCAGGGCAGCCGCCTCTCCCTTTACAGACTGGGCAGGGAGGGGGCCGTGGCCCAGTTTTCCACCCAGGATGTGATTATTGACGCCGGCTTTACGGATAACGGCGTGGCGGCCATATCCTCCTCGGAGGTGTATTTCCTCTCCAGAAATCTGGAGGAGACCGGAAACCTGCTGCTGGAGGGCAAAAAGCTTGTGGACTACCGCCTTTTCAGCAAGGGCGCCGCAGTGCTGCTGGGCGACTACGCCCAGAGCGGAAGCACCCTGAAGCTCATCGGCCAGGACGGGACCGCAGAGGCCGTTCTGGACCTTCCCGGTGAGGCCAGGAGCATTGATTACAGGGACGGCACCGTATCCGTTCTGACCTCCGGGGTCATTTATCTGTATTCGGATAAGCTTGAGCTTAAAGGGGACAGCCCGGCGCCGTCGGGCTGTGACAGAGTTCTCCTCCGTGATAAGGACACGGTGATTGCGGTTGAGACATATTCCGCCTCCGTATTTGACATACGTGAGACGTCAGAGGAAAGGGAGGAAAAACAATGATAGGACTTATTATCGACATTGTGCTGATTGCAATTGTGGTTTTCTGCGCCTGGCGGGGATTCCGTGCAGGGCTGATAACCAGTATTATAGGCGTTGTGGCAGTGGTCGTGGCCATTTACGGAGCGAATCTCATAGCCGCAACCTATTCCGGCGAGTTCGTGGGCATGACGGAGCCCTTCGTCTCCGGCCTGGTGGACTCTGTGGAGACCAAGATCATGGGCTATACTCCCTCCGCTGAGGAGGAGGACAACGAGACCCAGGACTCCAACACCTTTGTTCCCGTGCTGCCTGTGCTGGGGGAGGACGCCAAGAACGTTCTGAAGGTCTGCACCTCCGTTCTGCGGCAGATGGGTCTGGCCCCGGAGATAGCGGACCGGATTGCCTCCGATGTGGACGATTCCGTTGACACGGTCTCCGCCGGCATGAACGCACAGCTCACCACCGCCCTGTGCGAGAAGCTGTGCTTCATCGGGGTGTTCATCGTGGCCTTCCTGCTGATAATGATTATATTCACGGCCATCGGCAACGTGCTGGACCTGGTGTTCGGCCTGCCGGGGCTGGAGAATATAAACCATATTCTGGGCGGCCTTCTGGGTGCCGTGAAGGGCGCCGCCATCGTGATAGTCATCTGCTGCGTGCTGCGTTACCTGGGCATCGTCCTTACTCCGGCGGTGCTGGACAGCACCTTTATCACCAAGCGGCTCATGGAGAGCAACCTGGTGGCCGACATACTGAAAATCTGATTGTGAGGTAAAAGAATGCGTCCCACACTCTGCGCCCGCTGCAAGAAGAACGTAGCGGTCATATTCATTACAAAGGTTGAAAACGGCGTTTCCACCAATGAGGGCCTGTGCCTCAAATGTGCCCGGGAGCTGAATATAAAGCCCGTTGAGGATATAATCAACAAGATGGGCATCACGGATGAGAACGTTGACGAGCTCACCCGGGAGATGATGAACGCCTTTGAGGGCGCCGAGGAGGTGCCGGAGAACGGCGAGGATAACGAGGAGGCCGGCAAGACCGCCACCTTCCCGTTCCTTAACCGCCTCAATAACCCGGAAAGCCGGAATGAGGCAGGGGAGAACACCGAGCGCCGGGAGTCCGCCTCCCGCCAGGAGAAGCCCAATAAGCTCAAGTTCCTGAACAGCTACTGCATAAATCTCACCGATAAGGCCCGCCAGGGCAAGCTGGACCGGATGATAGGCCGCCAGGAGGAGATGGAGCGGGTGGTTCAGATTCTGAACCGCCGGCAGAAGAACAATCCCTGCCTTATCGGCGAGCCCGGCGTGGGCAAAACCGCCATTGCGGAGGGCCTGGCCCAGAAAATCGTCCGGGGGGACGTGCCCTATAAGCTCCGGGATAAGGAAATCTACCTGCTGGACCTGACCGCCCTTGTGGCCGGCACCCAGTTCCGTGGGCAGTTCGAGTCCCGCATGAAGGGGCTTATCGATGAGATAAAGAAGACCGGCAATATAATCCTTGTCATCGACGAGGTACATAACCTGGTGGGCGCCGGGGACGCCGAGGGCTCCATGTCCGCCGCCAACATCCTGAAGCCCGCCCTGAGCCGGGGCGAGATTCAGGTCATCGGCGCCACCACCTTTGCGGAGTACCGCAAGCACATTGAGAAGGACTCCGCCCTGGAGCGGCGCTTCCAGCCCGTCACCGTGAACGAGCCCAGCCTGGAGGACTCCGTGGCCATCATAAAGGGCATTGCGCCCTATTATGAGCTTTTCCACGGGGTCACCATCTCCGACGAGATGTGCCGCCAGGCGGTGCTACTCAGCGAGAGATACATCACGGACCGCTTCCTGCCGGACAAGGCCATTGACCTTATTGACGAGGCCTGCTCCGACGTGAACCTCCGGAATACGGAGTATTCCCGCCTGGCGGAGATAGACAAGGACCTGGCGGACATCGGCAAGGAGCGGGAGCTCCTTATGACCGCCGACAAGAAGGGCGATGCGGACTATGAGCGCCTGGCCACCCTCAGGGGCCATGAGCTCCAGCTCACCCAGGAGCGGGACCGGCTGGCCGCCATTCCCAGGCCCCAGCTGGAAACCGACAATCTGGCCCGCATAATCGAGCTCTGGACCAAGATACCCGCCTCCACCATCAAGGAGGATGAGCAGGAGAAGCTCTCCCGGCTGGGCGACCGGCTGAAGGAGCACATCGTAGGCCAGGATGAGGCGGTGGACGCCGTCTGCCGGGCCATCAAGCGCAGCAGAGTGGGCATTTCCGCCAAGCGGAAGCCCGTGAGCTTCATCTTCGTGGGCTCCACCGGCGTGGGCAAGACGGAGCTTGTAAAGCGCCTGGCTGCGGACCTTTTCAATACCCCGGACAGCCTTATAAGGCTGGATATGTCCGAGTTCATGGAGAAGCACACGGTCTCCCGGCTGGTGGGCTCTCCTCCGGGCTACGTGGGCTATGACGAGGCAGGGCAGCTGACGGAGAAGATCCGGCGGCACCCCTATTCCGTGGTGCTCTTCGATGAGATCGAGAAGGCCCATCCGGACGTAATGAACATCCTGCTGCAGATTCTGGATGACGGCAGGATAACGGACGCCCACGGCCGCACCGTGAATTTTGAAAACACCGTCATCATCATGACCACCAACGCCGGTTCCGAGCGGAAGGGCTCCGGCACCGTGGGCTTCGGCGGCACCGTTGGGGATATGGATAAGGAGAAGGCCATGAAGAGCCTTCAGGACTTCCTGCGGCCGGAGTTCATAAACCGCATTGACGAGATAGTGTACTTCAACAAGCTCTCGGAGGAGAACTTCAAGGGCATTGCGCAGATAATGCTGACGGAGCTTCGGGACTCCCTCCGGGAGAAGAATATCGAATTCACCTGGGACGATTCCGTTCTGGAGCTGCTGGTGAAGCTCTCATACTCCGCCCAGTACGGCGCCAGAAATCTGCGCCGGGTCATTGAGCGGGAGATTGAGGACCGCATCGCCTCCGAGCTTATCGACAATTACGCCGCTCACCCCACCAGAGTGGGCGTCAGCGTGGTAAACGGCAGTCTGGCGGTCATCGCAGTCTGAAATACGGAGGGATTGGCTCGCCACTCCCTCTTTTCCTTAGGAGCGCCAATGGAGAAAAACGAGATATACACCGCCCGCTGCGTTGGCTACACCTCCCAGGGCATGGGCATTGTCCGCCTTGAGGGCAGGGCGGTTTTTGTAAAGGGCCTCATGGAGGGGGAGGAGGCGGAGATTCGCATCCTGAAGGTGACAGCCTCCGCCGTCTACGGAAAAATCCAGCGGCTGCTGACCGCCTCGCCTCACCGCATCGACCCGGGCTGTCCGGCCTACGGCGCCTGCGGCGGCTGCTGCGTGCGGCATATGGACTATGAGGAGGAGCTGCGCTTCAAGCACCGGAAGGTGGCTGACGCCTTAAGGCGCATCGGCGGCGCTGAGCTTGAGCCGGAGCCCATCCTGGGGGCCCAATCCGTCGAAGGCTACCGGAACAAGACCATCTACACCGTGGGACCGGGCCCGGTGACGGGCTTTTACCGCCAGCGGAGCCACGACCTGGTGGCGGCGCCCTTCTGCTCCATCGAGTCGGACTACGGCCGCCGGGCCGCAGAATGCGTCACTCAGTGGATGAAGAGCTTCTCCGTCCCTGCCTATGACGAGATGACCCGCCGGGGCGTCCGCCGCATCATGTGCCGCTATGGCTTCGGCACAGGTCAGGGCCAGACGGTAATCGTCACCGGCAGGGGAGAGGTTGAGAACGCCGCCGCCCTGGCGGAGCTTCTGCGGGAGCGCGCGCCGGAGACCGTGAGCCTTATGCAGAATATTAACGAAGAGCCCGGGGACACAATTCTTTCGCCGGTTTATCGTACCCTCTGGGGCGCCGACCATATAAACGACAGCCTCTGCGGCCTGGAATTTGAGCTTTCCCCCGGGGCTTTTTACCAGGTGAACCGCACCCAGGCCCAGCGGCTTTACGACCTTGCCGTGGAGAAGGCGGACCTGGGGCCGGAGGATACGGTCCTGGACCTTTTCTGCGGCACCGGCACCATAACCCTGTGCATGGCACGGCGGGCCAAGCGTGCCATAGGCGTTGAGATAGTGGAGGCCGCCGTGGAAAACGCCCGGGAAAACGCCCGGCGAAACGGCGTTGAGAATGCAGAGTTCTTCGCCTCCGACGCCGCCGAGACCGCCCGGCTTCTGAAAAGTCAGGGCTTGAAGCCCCGGGTAATAGTTGTTGACCCGCCCCGGAAGGGCCTGCTTCCCGGCACGGCGGAGATTATCGCCGGCCTGGAGCCGGAAAGGGTCGTCTACGTCAGCTGCGACCCGGCCACTCTGGCCCGGGACGTTAAAATCTTCTCCTCCCTGGGCTACGCCGCCCGCTCCGCCTCCCCGGTGGATATGTTCCCCCGCACGGAGCACGTGGAGACGGTAGTATTGATGTCAAGGAAAGACACATAAGGCCGTCAAAAGTGCCGTATTTCCGGGCTTTTTGCGAATTTGATTGTTAGTGGCGAAGAGTAGAATTGACCGCAAAAATCGCTTCGTGGGAACATATCAAAGGAAATGTTCGGAGGGTT
>JAFPTE010000037.1 GCA_017400415.1 Oscillospiraceae bacterium | reverse complement strand
GTGGTGGACAGCCGCATGCTCTCCACAGGCATCGGCCTTCTGGCCATTGAGGCCGCCGAGTGCCGGGATCGGGGCATGAGCGCCGCCGATATAGCCTCCCATCTGAACGCACTCCGGGATAAGGTATCCTCCTCCTTTGTCATCGACACCCTTGAGTTCATGTGGAAGGGCGGCCGCTGCTCCGGCGTGGTGGCCATGGGCGCAAACCTTCTGAAGCTGAAGCCCGCCCTGAAGCTGGCCGGGGGCAAGATCGTGGTCTTCAAAAAGTACCGGGGGGATATAAACAAGGTCTACCGGAAGTACATCGAGGAGCAGCTGGCCGGAAAGAAGATTCGGCCCGGCCACATCTTCATCACCGAGTCCGGCGAGATTTCAGACGAGGTCATTGCAGAGCTTATGGAGCTCGTTAAGGAAAAGAGCGGCTGCCGGGAGGTCCACCACACCCGGGCAGGCTGCACCGTCTCCTCCCACTGCGGCCCCAAAACCCTGGGAGTCCTTTTCATAGAGGAATAATAAAACAACATCGGAGGAGCCTTTCGGCTCCTCCGGTTTTTATTTCCCTGAACTATACCCGTACATCTCGTCCAGGATATCGTAAAGCCGGCCGTAGGGCACCGGGCGGAGGGCTACCTCATCCCCCAGCTCCAGGGCCATATTATCCCCGGTGCCGGCGGGCCAGGGCACAAGGCCCGGGCCGTTGGGGTCCCCGGTCTTCATGAAGTTCACGATATACTGCCGGATGGTCTCGCTGAGGGCGTGGTCCTGCCCGGTGTACAGGGGAGAATCCGGCACGTTGCCGTAAAAATAGACCAGCTCCCCGCTGTGCCAGGCCCCCAGGCGGCCGTTCTGCTTTGTGAAGTGATACATATAGGTGGGTATGCCGCTGGCGACGGCCTGGCGCTCCAGGCAGCGGTGGCCGTAGGCGAACAGCACGGCGGTGTAGATATCCGCCCAGGCCTCCCGGGCCTCCTCGTCCGTGGAAACAGGGTACAGGGCCAGAATCCGGGAGGCATAGGGCTCCTCGAAGGCGGAGCGGACCTTCCCCTCGAAGCTTTTCAGATCGGCCTGGGAGAAGATGATAAAGGGCCCGGCCTCCTGGCGGTTGAAGCCCTGGAGGATGGCCTCCTCATTGTGTATGCCCATGGCGCAGGCCTCATATGGGGTCCGGGGCAGCACCCAGCCGTCCACGGTGATGTGGTGGTGGTCGGTCATCTCACCGGCAAGCTTCTCGGCGCTTACGGAGCGCAGGTCCTCCACGCTCCCGGCGCCGAAGCGTTCCAGGGTGACCTTCCCGGCCTTATAGGCCTCCTCCAGGGAACGGAAGGAGTGGGCAGGCTCCGGGGCAGTGACGGTGGAGCTCTCGCAGATGACCCGGCGGAAGAGGCCCTTTGCCAGAGGCGAGGTGCACAGGGCCGTGACGCAGGCGGAGCCGGCGGACTCACCGGCTAGGGTCACGTTGTCCGGGTCCCCGCCGAAGGCGGCGATGTTGTCCCGGACCCACTGCAGGGCCATTATCTGGTCCAGAAGGCCGTAGTTTCCCGTGGTGCCGTTTGGCGACTCCGATGCCAGGTCCGGGTGGGCGAAGAAGCCGAAGATGCCCAGGCGGTAGCCCATGTTCACCACAATGACCCCGTCCCGGGCAAGGCCCTGGCCGGAATAGTCACCGTACCAGGGCTGGCCGGTCTGCAGGGAGCCCCCGTGGATATACACCAGCACCGGCAGGTCCGAGGCCTGCCCCGCCGGCTTCCAGATATTCAGATAGAGCGAATCCTCGCTGACGGGCTCTGTGTAATTGTCCGCCAGGGATATTTTGTAGTCGTGATAGCCCACTATCTGGGCCAGGGAGCTGAAAAGGGGCGAGTTCACGCTCTGCATGGACATGGGGGCGAAATGATCCGCCCGGAGCACCCCTTCCCAGGGCAGGGCGGGCCGGGGCTCACGCCAGCGCAGGTCCCCTACCGGCGGCTGGGCATAGGGTATGCCCGCATAGACCTCCACCTGCCCGTCCTCCGTCAGGACCCCGGTCAGGTCCCCCTGGGCCACGTGGACCACCCCCGTGACGCCGCCGTTTTTCCCTGCCACGGCGGGCACTGGCTTCACCGGGGGCCGGCTGAGCCACAGGATAAGGGCGAAGAGGGCGAAGAGGGCGCACCAGGCCCCCAGGCGCAGGAGAAGCGGCCTGCCGGCCAGCAGCCTTGTGCGCAGAACAGCAAAGCCCGACAGCAGAATGACCGTCAGCACCCACCCCGGCAGGGTGTACTTCCCCAGCTCCAGAACCGCAAACATCACAAGGGCAGCCAGGCCCAGCAGAATGCACCAGCCTGCGCCGCCCCTTTTTTCAGTCTTTTCCTTCATTGCGCACCGCCTTTACAGTTGAATATTTTTATTTTACCACAAAGGCTTCCCCCGGGCAAGCTTCCCTTTTCCCTTAAAACGTGGGCCATTTCCCGTTGACAAACGGAGTTTTTATTGTATAATGAAAGTGCACAAATTCAAACCGCAGGGAGGCAGTCTATATGGCCATTGTGATTAACGAGCTCAAACACACCAACAGTTCCCTGGTGCCCTTCCGCTATGCCAAGGGCCACTTTGCCACCAACCACAGCCACATCAACTATTACATTGACCTTACCATGACCAAGCACCGCCTGAGCGAGGCCCGCATGGCCGCCCAGCAACTTGTCCGGAAGTTCAAGAGCACCACCATTATCGACACCATCCTCTGCCTGGACGGCACGGAGGTCATCGGCGCCTGCATGGCCAGCGACCTGACCAAGGCGGGCTTCGTCAGCATCAACGCCCACCAGACCATCTACGTGGTCACTCCGGAGCACACCGTAGGCAGCCAGCTCCTCTTCCGGGAGAACACCGCCCCCATGATAAAGGGCAAGCACGTGCTGATTCTGGCGGCCTCCGTCACCACGGGCTACACCGCCCAGGCCGGCGTGGAGGCTGTGAGCTACTACGGCGGTATCACGGTCGGCATCTGCTCCATCTTCTCCTTGGCGGAGCAGTGCATGGGCCTGCCGGTGGTGAGCCTTTTCAACGCTGACGACGTGCCCGGCTACCACAGCACCCCCTCCGGCCAGTGCCCCCTCTGCAAGGCCGGGGTCAAGGTGGACGCCC
>JAFPTE010000036.1 GCA_017400415.1 Oscillospiraceae bacterium | reverse complement strand
TTCCTGTTTGTGAAAAAGAACGGGCTCATGGGAAAGTACGGCCTGGCCGGATGGGCGAAGAACAGCAAGGCCATGCTGTGGTTCATCCCGCTGTGGCTTATCTCCTGCCTGAACCTTTTCGGCGGCTTCGCTCCGGATTACACCATGCCGGGTCTGCTCTATGCGGCTGTATCCATGGCTTTTGTCGGATTTGCGGAGGAACTGATCTTCCGGGGCTTCCTGTTCAAGGCCATGCTGAAGGACGGCAACGTCAAAGCGGCTGTCATCGTCTCTTCTATCACCTTCGGGATGGGACACATTTTAAATCTGTTCACCGGCCAGAATCTGACTGAGACCCTCATCCAGGTGGTTTTCGCGGTTGCCATGGGCTTTGTCTTTACGCTCGTATTTTACAAGAGCGGGAGCCTTCTGCCCGGGATCCTGGCGCACAGCTTCATCGACGTAACCTCTGTCCTCGCATCCGACGAAGGCTCTCAGCTTGTGAATTTGATCGTGCATATCGCGGTCATCGTCGTGTCTGCAGCATACTGCCTGTATCTGGCAAAGCGTGTAGAGACGCCGGCAATCAACCGGGCAGATTTGAAGAAGGAAGCTGCGCCCGGTCCGCAGAAACCGTGAATTGCTTACGTCCACAGTTGCAACGAGAATCGGGCTTTGAAAAACAAAACCGGCATGACCGCTATCGGTCATGCCGGTTTCATATCTTTTTTAACTGGCAGCAGCTGTTTTACGGACGGCGCCCCAAGGGCTTCCGTTTCTCTTTATATGAGCTCCGTGAGCTTTTTGAAAATCTCCTCATTTTCCCGGGCCTTCTCCCGAAGGCGCTGGCCCTTCACCTCCAGGGAGGCGGCGTAGACGCCCCGCTCCGCCAGGACCTGCTGCACCATCTCCAGGCACAGCTGGGAGTCCAGGTCCTTGGGCGTGCCGGCGGAGGGCAGGCCCAGAAGCCGCAGGTAGGCGTCCAGCTTGGGGTCGTAGCTTATGCCCACGGCAGGCACGGACATGCAGGCGGCAAAGATAAGGGCGTGGAGCCGCATGCACAGGGCGCAGTCCGCCAGGCCCAGGGCGGCCATGAGCTCCTGCACCGTCAGCTCCGTGGGCAATATTACCGCCGGGGAGGTCATAAGGGCGGCGGTGAGCCTGGCCTCCTGGACGTCCTGCTGGGGCATCATGGGGAAGAAGACCGCCTGGCGGCCGGTTTTGCTCACAATGCCGTCACATATCCTGGCCATCTTTTCCCGCAGGGCGCTGCTGCCCTGCCAGGGCCGCAGGGATACGGCCACGAAGGGGCCCTTGACTCCGGCCCTTCTGAGTATCTCCCAGCCCCGCTCCTGGGTGTCCGGCTCCATGAGAAACACCGGGTCGGCGGTGACGGTGATGTCCTCCCTGGTGACGCCCATCTGCCGCAGGTCCTCCAGAGAGGAGGGGTCCCGGAGGGTGACCACGTCGGCGGCCTGGGCAACCTGGGCTACCCGGCGGCGGTTTTCCGGCTTGTTTACAGGGCCGATGCCGTTTGAGAAGAGCATGAACCGCTTGCCGAGGCGCTTTGCAAGCATACAGATCCAGTAATAATACAGCAGGGACCTGGTGGAGGTCACGTCCTGCAGGAGGCTGCCGCCGCCGGAGATGAGCAGGTCGCATTTTTTCAGGGCGGGCAGCACCGCAAAGGGGTTCAGCCGCCCCACGGACCGGCAGCCGAACTGGCGGGCGGTCTCCCTGGGGCGCTTGGAGAGAATGGTTATCTCACTTTCCGGCATGGTCCGGCGGACCGTGCCGTAGACGGACTGCAGTATGGCCTCGTCCCCGGCGTTGCCGAAGCCGAAGTAGCCGGAGAGGACCACCCGGCGGGGGCCCACGGCGGCGCTGTAGGAGCGCAGAGTGTCGTCCGTCATGCGGGCTACGGAGTAGCTGTGCTCTATGAGCCGGCGCCCGGCAGTGCCCAGGACCCGGCGCTCCTCCGCCGAGAGGAGCAGGGCGTCCGCCGTGTCCCGGCAGAGAGTTTCCGTCTCCGTCTCCGGGCAGGCCCGGCAGCAGAAGTTGGTGGCCAGGGCGTCCCGGGTCTTCTCCTCGGTGAAGATGCCCATGTAGCCCTCGTTCCCTGCCAGAATAACGGGCTTTGCGGCGCTCATGGCCTCCAGAGCCGCCCGGCTCACGCCTACGAAAACGTCTCCTGCGGCCACGATTTCGCTTATATCCGTTCTGGCCCCGGCCATGATGATGCAGCTTCGGCCCAGGGCCTTGTTGGCCCTGTCCGCCATCTCCCGGAGCTCCGGGCCCAGAACGCCGTCGCCGGCAATGAGGACCTGCACCCCGGGCACCAGGCTGTCCAGCAGGGGGGCGCCCTCAATGAGCTTACGGGCGGCCAGGGCCCGGTCCGCATCCAGGCGGCTTACGTGGACCGCCAGGGGGGTCTCGGGGGCAATGCCGAACTCCCGGCGTATGGCCTCGCCGGTGTTGGCAGGGGAGAAGCGTTCCGTGTCGATGCCGTTTATGGTGACGAAAATGTCCTCCTCCGGTATGCCGTAGTTATCCGTCAGGTATTTTTTGATGTCCTCGGACACGGCCACGGTCTTGTCGCCCCAGTTGGTGGCGGCCCGGAGTATGCCCCCGGTGTCGAAGACCCAGTGGGCGGTGGTGACAAAGGGGAAGCGGCGGAGCTTCTGCAGCAGGCCGCAGAGGAAGGCCGGGATACGGGCGTGGGCATGGACCACGTCCGGCTTCTCCAGGGCGATGACCTTATCCAGAATGAAAAGGCTTCTGAGCATGGTAACAAGGCTCCTGCGGTTAAGGGGCGCCTTGATGTGCTTTATTCCGGCGGCGGCTATTTCAGCCTCGTAAACCCCGCCGTTGGAGACCACGATGACCTCGTGGCCCCGGCGGGAAAGCTCCTTGCAGAGCTCGGTGATATGGGTCTCGGCGCCGCCGATATCCAGACCCATGGTGGTTATGAGGATCTTCATTTTGCCGCACCGGGCGCATCCCAGATGGTGCCGGACAGGGAGAGATACTTGGAGTAGCAGCTCAGGGGGGCGTTGGCGCAGAGCTCATAGGAGCCGGAGGCGAAGTACCGGCTGCCGGAGATGAAGCCCTCGCTCTCAAGGGTGACCACGGCGTCAAACCGGTCCGGGGCCTCCCGTATGATGTACTCCCCGTTCTGGCCGGTGAGCTCCCGCAGGTTGGGCTTTACCTCCACGGAGGCTATCTTGCCCAGATAGGTGCCGGTCTCCCGCTCGTAGAGCCTGTCGCCCACCTGGAGCTGGTCCACGCTGACCTGGCGCATGCCCCGGAAGCATACCTGGAAGGTGAAGGGTACGCTGGTATCCGTGTAGGTGGTGACCTGCTTGTTCACGAACCGGGAGCTGACGGCCACGGCCAGAACTATGACCAGGACCACCACAATAACGTCAATAACGCTTATCTTGCCGAAGAGACGGCCTTTTTCGTCGAAAAGCTTCATGGTCTCACCTCTCTATGCCGATAACGGTGCCGGCGGAGTAATAGCCCGGGCCGTTGAAGCGGTAGCTGCCGCCGACCTTTATCTCCTGCTTGCCGCCGATGAGTATCTGCCGGTCGTTTTCCGTGCAGGCGGCCACCACCACGGCCACCACGGTCTGCTCCGTGCTCATCTCCGTAAGCTTGTACTCATTGGTCTCATAGTCAAAGTTCAGGTAGGTGGTGGGGGACACGGTGACGGACTCGATGGTGCCCAGGTCGTAGAGCTTGCCCCGCTCCAGCAGCACGTCGCCGGCCTTTATGAGCTCTGCGGTGCCGTTCTGCATGCCGGCAAACTCCACCGTGTAGCGGATAGTCCGGGAGGCGGGGGCTGCGTCCTCCTGGCTCTGGGAGGGCTGGGGCCGGGTCATGATGAACAGGACCACCGCCAGAACGACTATCAGGGCTATGACCACCAGGTCAAAGACATTAAGTATGCTGTGCTTTTTCTTTTCCATATTCACATCTCCTGGTAAACTTTCTCGATGCTCCGGGCGTAAATCTCCCCGGTGAAGCTCTCCTCATAGCGCCGTTTTGCGCCCCGGGAGAGACTGTCACGGAGAGAGGGACTGTCCATGATTTCCGCAATTTTCTCTGCCAGGTCCCGGGGGTCCTGGGGGGTGAACAGAAGGCCGGAGACCCGGTCCTCAATCAGATAGGGGTTGCCGCAGATATCTGAGGCCACGGCGGGAAGACCTATGCTCATGCCCTCGATTATTGAGAGGGAGGAGGTCTCAGACTCATAGGAGGCGTTCAGCTGCAGGTCCATGGCCCCCAGAGGCACGGCCACGTCCCGGGCAAAGCCGGAGAAGATGACCTTATCCCCCAGGTCGGAGGCCAGGGAGCGGAGAGTGTCCTCATAGGAGCCCGTGCCCGCAATCAGAAGCTTTACGTCACGGCCCCGGTCCAGAAGGAGCCGGAGCGCCTCCAGCATGCAGCGGTGGCCCTTGTATTCCTCCAGCCGGGCCACGGCCCCCAGAAGGAAGGTGCCGTCCTCCACGCTCCAGCTGTGCCTGGCCTCCCGCCGCTCCGCCTGGGTCAGAGGCCGGAGGGCCTCGGCGCCGTTCATCATGACGGCCACCTTGACCTTGGGAATTCCGATGTCGTACATTATCTGTGCGCCGGCCGGGGAGACGGCGATGATTTTGTCGGCGTAATGGCCGTAGATAAAGCGGTAGAGGAGCCGGGCCGGGGTCTTCCGGACCCAGGCCGGGAAGGGGAAGGCGGAGTGCCGGGTCAGAACGGTTTTCGCCCCCAGCGCCTTTGCGGCAATGCGGCCGGAGAGGCAGCCGTGGGTGTGGACTATGTCCGCCCCCACCGGGGCAATGAGCTTTTTCATGGTGATGACGTCACCCGGGGAGAAAGACCGGTCCCGGATGCCGTCTGCCTCCAGGTACGGCACCGAGAGCTCCCGCAGCCGGGGCACAAGCTCGCTTCCCCGGGGCAGGATAACGTACTGGGAAAAGCTCTGGCGGCGGGCGTATTTCAGGTAGTTCAGAAGGGCCCTGCCGGCGCCGCCGATATTGGTGTCGGAGATAATGTGCAGTATCTTAATCTTCCGCCGCCTCCTTCCGGTTTGCCAGGGCCATGCCCAGGGCCAGGACTATCCAGAACATGAGCTGGACCCGGTAGTTATAGAAGGAGTGCTCCACAAAGCTCTGGACCAAAAAGCCACCCAGGCCGCTGAGGACGGCCATTAGGGCGATGCGGCGCTTTTTGTCGGTGCTCCGCCGTATCTGGGTGGCCATGTTCCGCAGGGCGGACACCAGAAGGCCCAGGAAGACGAAGAGACCCACAATGCCGTTTTCCGCAATGACCTGCAGGTACAGGCAGTGGGAGTGCTCCGCCACGGCGGCGTGGTAGCTGTACAGGGGGTAGATGAGCTTGAAGTTTGCGCTGCCGGTGCCGATGCCGGAGAGCCAGTAATCCTGCAGCATGCGCAGGGTGCCCATCCAGATGGAGGAGCGGTAATTCAGGGAGGAGTCCGCCAGGTTGCCGATGGAGAAGAGCCGGGAGGTTATGGACTGGGGCAGCACAAAGAGCAGAGCCACGGCGCCGATGAGGCCCACAACGATGAAACGCCGGTCCAGCATCACCAGGAAAAGGGCTGCGGCGAAGATGAGGCCCAGCCAGCCGCCCCGGGAGTAGGTCAGCACCATGACGACGGTCATGGCGCCGGCGGCGATGACGGCCGCCAGGCGGCCGTTGGGCGTTTCCGCATTGATGACGGAGGCCACGGCCAGGGGGATTATGAGGATAAGGTACTCCGCCAGCACGTTGGGGTTTTCCAGGGTGGAGTAGACCCGCAGGCCTATCTCCTCAGAGGTGCCGGAGTCCACCCAGTTGCCCAGGTTCTCCGCCCCGGAGAAGACCTGCCAGAGCCCGTACAGGGAGACGGCGAAGCCCGCCAGCACCAGAAGGGAGGTGAGGGCTTTTATCTGCCTTTTGCTCCGCAGGCTCATGAAGAGCACCAGGGCGAAGAGCACGAAGACCACCGTCAGGGCGGCCCCCCGCAGATTGCCGGCCCGGTTGGGGGAGAAGAAGGTGGAGAAGGCGTACACGAAGGCGTAGCCCAGGATCCATTTGTTCTCCGGGGAGTAGGGCAGAGTGAGGGACTTGTTTGCCCCCAGGTCCAGGAAAAGAGCCCCGTAGGCCGCCAGCACCGCCGCCAGGGCCCACATGGTGGGCACCAGGGGGGTCACGGCCGCAGCCAGGGCGGACCAGAGGAAGGCGTTGCGGAAGACGGAGCCCTCCAGAAGTGAGTCAAGGTGTATGAGCCGGAAGAGCCTGCAAAGCAGAAGATGGAGCTGCCGCAGGAGCCGGGGTATGAGGCTGCCGTCCTCCGTCCGCTCCTTCTGCTCCGACAGGACAGCGGAAAGCCAGCTCTTTTCCCACTGCCGGTCCAGAAATTCCGAGGCGGCGGTGAGCCAGCGGAAGAGAAGACTGCCGCTGAGCAGGTTTTTAATAAAGGTCATTTCTCTTTCCTCCCGATTCTGGAAAGGATGAAGTCTTTTGCGCTCATGGCCTCCGGAAGCCGGAGGACGAGTATCATTATGCCGTAGACAAGGACCCCGGCGGCGCAGGGCACAATAAGGGTCAGAAGCTTGCCCCGGCCCTCAAGTATCTGACGGGTAAAAAACACCGCCGGTTCCATAATAAGGGCGGAAAGGAGAATTTTTCCCATATCCAGGGCAAAATCCGCCGTTATGAGCTTCACGCCCCGGCGCCCCAGAGGGACGGCCAGGAGAACGCCGTTGACGCTCAGGGACAGGGCACAGGCCAGGGCTATGCCCCCCACGTCCATAAGGGGGGTCAGCACGGCGCAGAGAATGGCGTTTGCGGCGACGGCGGCGGCGCCGGCCAGAAGGGGCACAAGGCCCTCCAGCCGGGCAAAGTAAAACCGGCACAGCACGTTCGTAAGGGCGTAGCCCACGGTGCCAAGAGCCATGAAGCTGAGGGCCCGGGCGGTTATATCCACCGCAAAGCCGTCAAATTTTCCGCCGCCGAAGATGAAGTCCACCAGGGGCCGGGAGACGGCCATGAGGCCCACGGTCATGGGCACCACCACCAGCATCACCGTGTGGAGGGTGCCCCGGAGAGTGGCGGACATATCGCCCCCCTCGCCGGCGGCCAGCCGGGAGAGCCGGGGGAAGATGTAGTTGGTGACGGACAGGACGAAGACCCCGGCGATGACCGTGAAAAGGCTGTAGGCGTGGTCCACGGCGGAGACTCCGGCGCCCTCAAAGAGGCCGGAGGCGAAGATGCCGTTCACCGCCTGGTTCACGGGCAGGACCCAGGAGGCCACCATGACGGGCAGCATAAGGCGCAGGACCTTTCTGAGGCCTTCATCCTCAAACCGGAGGCTGGGCCGCAGGGTGGCGCCCTTTTTTATAAGGCTGGGTATCTGCACCAGGGCCTGGAGGGCCCAGGAGATGAGGAAGGCGGCGGCCAGGCCGTAGATACCGAAGGTGCGGTTAAAAAACAGATAGTAGACAATGACGGCGCCGTTGGAGATAAGGCTGATGGCGGCGGGGATATTGAACTCCTCCAGGGACTGGAGAATGCCCACGAAGGAGAAGGCTACGCCGGTGAAGATCACCGTGGGCATCATGATCCGGGTGAGCTCCTCCGTCAGGCGGCCGGTCTGGGGGTCAAAGCCCGGGGCAAAGAGCCGGGCCAGAGGGCCGGCGAAGACCATGCCCAGCACCGTCAGCAGGGCGCAGAGGGCGGTCATGAGAGTCAGAAAGGAGCCGGCGAAATCGCAGGCGGCCTTCTTGCCCCGCTTCGTCAGAAGCTCCGAGAAGACCGGGATAAGGCTGGCGGAGATGGCGGAGGCGAAGACGGCGTCAAAGAAAACCCGGGGGATGCGGCTGGCGGTCAGAAAGGCGTTGGCCTCCATGCCGCTGCCGTAATTCACAGTCAGAAGCCGGTCCCGCACAAGGCCCAGAACCTTGCCCAGAAGGGTGATTATCATCATGAGGCCCACGGTGCGGACGGAGCCTTTTTTCTTTTCCTCCACGGCGGGACCTCCTTAACAGCATACTTAAATTCATTATAGCACGCACGGTACGAAAAGGCAAGGCGGGAGGACGTGATAAAAAACCCGAAATTTGTCGAAAGTGCAGTTTACAAAGGGGAAAAAGGGTGGTAAACTGTAAAGTGATAATATTTCGGAAAAGGATCGATAACATGAAGGCGAAAAGAGCCATATTGCTTATAATGTCCCTGGCCCTGCTGCTCTCTGCCTGCGCCCCGGCCACGGCGGAGGTCATTCTGGACGGGGGAGAGGCGCACATCACCGGCTCCCAGAGCACCAGGGAGCCTGATGAGACCGGTGAGGACCCCCTGGTGGTGACTGCGCCGGAGGTGCCGGAGCGGGAACCCCGTGACGAGGAGCCCTCGGTCCCCTCGGATCTGCCCGTGCGGGTCATCGAAAACGAGATAAGCGGCACCAAGACCTTTGACGCCGTGCCTATGGGCACCATCCCCATCATCTCCGTGAACACCGGAGGCAAGGAGGTGGTCAGCAAGACCCAGTACGTCAACTGCACCGTCTCCGTCTACGGCGCCGGCACCGCCTGGGACTTTGCGGACGCCGCCGCCGGCATCAAGGTCCGGGGCAACCAATCCGCCTTCTACGGTAATGTGGAGAAGATAAGGCAGAATCCGGTGCCCTACCGCATCAAGTTTGAGAAAAAGCACAGCATGCTGGGCCTGAACGGCGGCTCCGCCATGAAGAGCTGGGTGCTTCTGAAGAACGTTGAGGACGTGGTCCGCAACGCCGTGGCCTTCCGGCTGGGGCGCTACATAATGGGCCCGGACAACTACTGCTCCGACGCCATTCTGGTGCGGCTGGAGCTGAACGGGGACTTCATGGGCCTGTACCTGCTCTGCGAGCAGACCCAGGTCAATGAGCACCGGGTGGACGTGAACGAGCCGGAGGAGGGGGATAAGGATCCCCTGACCGGCTACCTGGTGGAGCTGGACAACTACGGCGAGGAGCCCTACTTCAAGATGGACTACGGCGGGGCGGAGTTTAAGGACCTGGCGGGCACAAAGCGCAAGTTCAAGGCCGCCAAGTACTCCATCAAAAGCGACGTCTGGTCCCAGGAGCAGGAAAGCTTCATCGCCGAATACGTGCGAAACTGCTTCAATGCCCTTCTGAAGGACGCCGCCGGAGGAAAGCAGGCGGTGAACGCCAAGGGCACCTATGAGTCCAAGGCCGCCACAAGCCGTGAGGCAGTGGAGGAATTTTTGGACCTGGACAGCTTCGTGAATATGTTCATCCTTTATACCATCGTGGACGATAAGGACGTGGGCGCCGGCAGCTTCTTCTTCGCCGTGGACTTTACGGACCCTGAGCCCAGGCTCCGCTGCACCGCCCCCTGGGACTTCAACTGGACCTGCATGGGCCCCGCCACGGACTCCCTTTACGTGCCCTACTTCCAGCCCCAGTCCTTCGTGGACTCCTACGGCGACCGGTCCAACCCCTGGTTCCTGGTGCTCTGCACCACGGACTGGTTCAGGAAGGCCGTGGCCCGGCGCTGGGAGGAGCTGGGCGGCCTGGAGGGCATCACGGAGATTGTAAATGAGGAAAAGGCCCTGTTCGATGCGGTGAAAAAAGAGGTCAAGAGCGTGGACCAGCGGCTCTCCACCGGCTCCGGCGGCGCCTTCTCCTGGCTGGGACGGCGGCTGCCTTACCTGGATAAGGAGTTCGGCAAGTGGGGAAAGTGAGCGAGGCCGACTTCGGCGTCATCGTCCCCAATGCGGAGCTGCGGCCCTACGCCGCCCCTGGCCAGGTGCTGGACTTCGCCGCCGACAGACCCCTGCAGGACGGGGACGTGGGCCTCTTCGCCCTGGGAAACAGCACCCTTATAAGACAGTACTGCGAGGATTCCGCCGGCTATGTGCACCTGCTGTGCGTAAACCGCCGGCTTCGGAGGCGGGATATAACCTGCCGCCCGGAGGAGGTCTGCTGCCTGGGCAGGGCCCTCCTGCCGGAAATACCGCTGCCATAAGCTTTTTACCCGCTCTCCGGAGCGGGTAAAAAAAATTTAAAATACCACTTGACATATAATACTCTGCGTGGCATAATATGCCGTGAAAGGAGGTGTTCTGCTTGAGCACATTCAAAAGCGGAAAATCCGGAAGGGCACCAGGGGAGAGACGGGACCACATTTTCAGGGCCGAAACCCTGGGTCTCGGCACCCCCAATGAAGCACAGGCTGAAGGAAGGAGGGCAAAGCAATGGATGCACAGCTGCGGCGAGGAATACTGGATATATCCGTTCTCCGGGCGCTGACGGAGGGGGATTCCTACGGCTACAAGATAATCAAGGATATCTCGCCCTTCGTTACCCTGTCGGAGTCCACCCTGTACCCGATTCTGAAGCGCCTGGAGTCCACCGGCGCCGTGGAGGTCTACACCGTGGAGCACAGCGGCCGGCTGAGGAAGTATTACACCATCACGGTGAAGGGCAGGGAAAGGATACAGGACTTCCTCCGGGAGTGGGAGGACGTCATGAAGGCATACCAGTATATAAAGGGGGATTTGAAATGACAAAGAGAGAATTTACGGAGGAGCTCTGCAGAAGGCTCAAAAACGTGCCCGCCGACGAGGCCAACGCCATCGTGAACTTCTATGTGGAGTCCATCGAGGACCGGATAGAGGAGGGCATGGACGAGGAGGCGGCTGTGGCCGCCCTGGGCAGCATTGACGATATAGTCAGGACCACCGTGGGCACCGCCTACGCCCGGCCGGAGACAGAGGCCCAGCCGGAGGAGCGGGAGAGCAAGGGACCCCGGAAGCGGGACTACGTGGTGGACGCCGGGCCCGTGGAGGAGCTGGAGGTCCAGGAAATAAGCGGCGACGTGGAGCTAGAGCCCTCCCACGATAACCGGATCCACGTCCATGTGACGGAGGGGGACGGGGTCACCTACCAGGTCACCGCCGGCAGAGTGTGCCGCATAACCAAGTCCTATACCGGCAAGCGGGACTCCTCCGGCTTCTATTTCAAGCTGGGCATCGTGATGCTTATCGACAAGAACGTGGGAAACCTGGTGCGCATAGAGATTCCGGCGGAAAAGCTGCTGACCATCACCGCAAACACCGCCTCCGGCGATTTTTCCAGCAGCATCAGAAAGGCCCTGGGCCTTAAGGTCACCACCGGCAACGGGGATATTGACGTTGAGGGGCTCACGGCCGCCGGGGAGCTGAGCCTTTCCACGGGCTCCGGGGATATGGAGGTCACGGACTGCGCCGCAGACAGGGCAGCCTTCCGCACGGTTGCCGGGGACGTGGAGCTCAATCAGATTACCGCCAACGAGGTCACCGTTACCACCGCCTCCGGGGACGTGAGCATATCCGAGCTCACCGCCCGGGAGTTTTCCACAAAGATGGCCAGCGGGGACCTGGAGGTGGAGGAGGCCTATATCGCCGAAAAGCTCACCGCAGCCTCCGCCAGCGGGGATATGGATATCTCCCTGGAGGCGCCCCTGGCCTCCGGCAGCTTTGAGGCCACCAACGGGGATATCACCCTGGAGCTCTACGGCCGGGAGGAGGACTACCGCTTCTCCACCCGCACCCTCTTCGGAGATATAAGCTGCCCCGCCGGCAGCGAGAGCGGCGCAGGCTCCGTCCGCTGCGTCACCGTGAACGGGGATATTGAGGTCACCTGCCGCCGCCTGATCTGAAGTTTCTAACAACATAGGCCGTACTAATGTTGAAATTTTCAAAAAAAAAAAAAACACCAGTCTGTTTTTAAAACTTGACAAATATCTGAGTTCTGGTATAATTTACTCCAGAGATAAATACAAGAGGAGTGCACAGCAATGGCAACATACGGCAATGCAATCACCGAACTCAGAAAGAGCAGAAGACTGACCCAGGCGGACATGGCCGCCAAGCTGAAGGTCTCCGTGGGCACCGTCTCCAACTATGAGACTGAGCGCCACATACCGGACCTGGACACCCTGTGCTGGTTTGCCGATTTTTTCAACGTGACCCTTGACTACATCCTGGGCAGGACCCAGAGCACCTTCAGCATGGACGCCCTGAACCGTGAGCTGGCAGAGGGCCTTACCGCCGGTGATTTTCTGAAGGTGCTGGATGAGATGGAGCCGGAAAACCGGCAGGTTATGGTGGACGTGATATCGTCCCTTATCACCAAGGACAGGTACGACAAGCTGCTCAGAGGCGGCAAATAAGCCCTTCAAAGGAAGCAAGGACCGGCTAAAATGGACATGAAACCGGCGTGACCGTCATTGGTCACGCCGGTTTTGCCGTTCTGCGTTCCGATACTCATTATGATTGTGGACCGGAGGCATATCCACCTCATCCGACCTCGCTTCGCTCGGCCACCTTCCCCTCAAGGGGAAGGCTTACCCGTTTTCTGCTGCGCTGCTCTCAAAAGAGCGCAGAGAGAGGCCTTCCTTACGCAGCGCCAACCTCCGGGGAAGGTTTTTTGTTGCGTTCGGGGCACTTTAGGTGTATAATAACAGATAACCCTTGAACAGGAGTGATAAACGTGAAAAGAATAACAGCCGGGCTTCTGGCCCTCCTTTTGGCTCTGGGGCTCTTCGCCTGCGCCCCTGCCGCCCCGGCGGACGGGGATAATTCCGGCACCCAGGCCGGGCAGAATTCCCAGACGCCGGAAAACAAGCCCTCCGAGACACCGGGCGTGGTGCCCACGGAGCAGTACCCGGACAAGACAGACCCCAAGCCGGAGGAGCCCAAGGCCCCGGAATCCGGCTGGACCGATGAGGATAACCTGACCTACCTGACCTCCTACGGCCGCATTGTCCACGCCTACGGCTATACCTGGTTCGTTGCCTCCGGCGCCGACCTGGACCCGGAGGAGACGGGCTACCCCTATTGTGAGAACATTTACCGCCTGGCGGACGCCGAGGGCGCCCAGCCGGAGAAGGTTGCCGCCGTGCCGTCCTTCATGTTCGACGGCATCGACCAGACCACCGTCTATATGCTGGCACCCTGCGGCGACTACGTATACTTCACAAAACCCGGTATGGGCCGGGGCGAGAGCCTCATGCGGGCCAACATAAAGACCGGGGCAATGGAGGACCTGGGGGCGGAGATGGCCCTCAGCACTCGGATAGGCGGAGTCCCCTCAAGAGTGGGGGACAGCTTCTATTTCCGCAGATATGTTGAGCAGCAGCTGCCCGACGGCGAGGTCTGGCCCTCCTTTGAAAGCTGCGTTCTGGACCTGGCCAAGGGCACCTGGACAAAGTACGAGCCCAAGCTGGAGACGGCCCAGGGCGAGACCGCTTCCACGGCGGCTGTGACCAAGGACTACATATACTTCACAAAGAGCGTTATGCGGGACGGCTATGGTGAGCCCTACGGCCTGTTCCGTGTGCCTGCCGCCGGAGGCAAGACCGAGGACGTCTGCGCCGTAACGGAAAACCGGATGCCCTGGATGGTCTGCGGCGATACGGTCATTCTCATGGCGGAGGGGGACGACGATGAGGAGTCCCTGGTCTTCCTGAGCGCCGGGACCGGCAAGGACCTGGCCTCCTTCAGCCTGGATGAGCTGAACATGGGCTACGGCTACAACTTCGCCCTCTCCGGGGATACCCTGTACTTCATGAACAGGGACGGCAGCCTGAACAGCGTGAAGCTGGCATCCGGCGCCAAGCCCGAAAAGCTCATTGACGGCGGCGGCCGGGTGGAGCCCTGGGGCCTTGCAGCCGTGGGGGACTGGCTCTGGTTCATGAACGATGACGACAACTCTGCCTACCGGGTGGCCAAGACCGGCCGAATCCTGCCCGGAACTCCCGTGGTACCCGGTTACGATATGGAAAGCCTCCGCCAGGAGAAGCGCAGCGGGGACTGGAGCTACAACGAGTACCCGGCCTATGTGAGAATCACCGGCTACAACGGCTCCGCCCAGGAGGTAACCGTTCCCAGGGAGATCGGCGGAAAGCCCGTCCGGGCCCTGTCCTGGTGGGCCTATAACCACGAGGGCAAGAACGTGAAGAAGCTCACCATTCCGGACAGCGTGGTGGCCATCGGCGCCATCGAGGACCGGAGCATTGAGGAGGTGGTTATCCCCACTTCCGTGAAGCACCTGATGAGCCACGGCTGGCGCTACACCATCAACATCAAGAGCGGCGGCACCGTCACCTACGGCGGCACCATGGCCCAGTGGCAGGCCCTGTGCGACTACTCCGCCAAAGCTCACGACGTGGCCACGGATACCTCCGGCACCGACGGCCTCCGGGTCCGGTGCACCGACGGCCGCTGGGGCAAGATTGTCTCCATCTCCGCCGGCGGCAAGACCTGGGAAATCACCACCGAGGGGAAGACCGTCCGTGACGCCTTCATGTATAACAGCGGCGTTTCCGTCAGCACAAGGTATGACGACAACTGGAACGCCGTGGGCGAGTACGTTTACAGCGTGAACTACTCCCCGGCGGACGACAAGAAGGGCGAGTACTGGGCCGTATTCCTGAACGGCCGGGACGTGACCGAGTCCTTTGCCTCCGCCGAAATCAAGGATGGGGACAGCATTGAACTGAAAAAGCTCACGCATTCAAATTGAACCCGCTGCGCTGGGCTTCAATTTGAGTTTCTTGCGCTTCATCGCCTCGGCTTCGCCTCGTTAGTCGGCGCAAGGGCGGCGCTGTGCGGCCGCCTCAGGGTGTTTTTGCCGGGGCAAAGCTCCGGCAAAAACAATTATTATTCTGCTATATCTGCAAAGCGGCGGCTCCGAGGGGAGCCGCCGCAGTTTATTTGTCCTCGCCCAGGATGGCCTTCCGGGCCTCCTGGGGGGTGGCGTAGATCTTGTAAAAGGCCTTGGGACTCTGGGCCCGGAGAGGGGACACCGACTGCCGGGTCACCTGCCGGAGCTGCTTTTTGTAGGGGTAATCCGGGTCCACGGACCCGGTGCCGTCCACCGCCGCAGCAAGGCCCCGGATTCCGAAGGGACCCGGGGGCAGCTCCTCCTGCTGGGGCCGGGGGCCCTGGGGCTCCCGGGAGCCGGGGAAGGACCTCTCGTACCACTGCTGCTCCTCTTCCTCCGGGGTCAGCCGGGGCGGGACCGGTATGCCCCTGAGCTCCGCCTCACGCTCCGCATTCAGAACGCCTATCATGGCCGCAAGGCGGAAATGGTCCAGCATCAGGTGCCGCAGCTCGTGCTCCGTGGTCCGCCTCTGGCTCTCCGGCCAGCGGCGGGAGTTTACGTATATATCGTAGGACCCGTCGTCATTGGGGGTGACGCAGCCCTCTACCTTATCCCCCAGGTCCACCGGGTGGATGTTGTACTCCGGCAGGGGAGCCTTCTCGCTGTCACTCATCGCCCCGCCTCCGCAGATCCTCAATTATCCTTACGGCCAGCTCAATATCCTCTTTCCTGGCGCCCTTGGCGGTGCGGAACAGCATCCGCATATCCTCCCGGGTGGCCAGCAGCTGCAGAAAGTCCTCCGTCTCCGGGTCGTCCCCCACAACCTCTCTGGCCCGGGGCTCGTACCCCGTCACCAGGTATTCCACGGAGACGCCGAAAAACTTCGCCAGCTTTTCCAGAGTTTCCGCATTGGGCCGGTTCCCCTGCTTCCATCGCTGGGCGGCGGCGTTGGAAATGCCGATGAGCTCCGCCGTGGACTTGCTGTGGGGCTTAAGTCCCTTGCGGCTGCACAGCTGGCAGTAGCGGTCATAGAAATCCATGGCCAGACCTCCGAAAGATTATTTTTGTAAATTAAGGGCTTGACAAAACCACAAAAGTATGGTATAATCCGACCTGTAAATTACAAAAGTAAGTTTATCACGTTTCCGCATTTCTGTCAAGGGCCTTGATAAAAAGGGGCTCATCTGGTAAAATAAAGAAAAAAACACAGGAGGCCAGGCTATGTACACTGCACGGAAGGTTACGGAGGATATCTGCTTTGTGGGCGGGGAGGACCGGCGGCTCAATCTTTTTGAGAACGTCTATCCCGTGCCTCAGGGCGTAAGCTATAACGCATATCTCATTCTGGATGAGAAGACCTGCCTTATGGACTGCGTGGATAAGAGCGCAGCGGAGGTGCTCTTCGAGAATCTGGACCGGTGCCTGGGGGGCCGGGGGCTGGACTACGTGGTGGTGCAGCACATGGAGCCGGACCACTCTGCCGCCCTTATGCGGGTGCTGGCCAGGTACCCGGAGGCAAAGCTGGTCACCTCCAAAAAGGCCCTGGATATGGTCTCCCGGTTCTTCGGAAAAGACCTGACGGAGCGGGCGGTAATAGTTGGGGAGGGGAGCACCCTGAGCCTGGGTAGGCACAGCCTGCGCTTCGTGGCGGCGCCTATGGTCCACTGGCCGGAGGTGCTGATGACCTATGACGAGGCCTCCGGCGCCCTGTTCACCGCCGACGCCTTCGGAACTTTCGGTGCCCTGGACGGGGCCGTTTTCGCCGACGAGGTGGATTTCGACCGGGATTACATGGACGAGGCCCGGAGATACTACACCAACATCGTGGGCAAGTACGGCGCCCAGGTCCAGTCCGTTCTGAAAAAGGCCGCAGGACTTGATATTAAAATGCTCTGCCCCCTCCACGGCTTCGTGTGGCGGAAGGATCTGGACCTTATCCTGGATAAGTATCAGAAGTGGAGCTCCTACACCGCCGAGGAGGCGGGGGTCACCCTGGCCTACGGCTCCGTCTACGGGAACACGGAGAACGCCGCCAGGGCCCTGGCGTCCCTTCTCCGGGAACGGGGAGTGAAGGTGCGGATGTTCGACGTCTCCGTGACCCACCCCAGCTATATAATCGCCTCCTGCTTCCGCTATTCCGCCATAGTCCTGGCGGCGCCTACCTACAATAACGGGGTCTTCGTCAACATGGAGGCCTTCATAAACGACCTGACCGCCCACGGCCTCAAGGGCCGGAAGGTGGCCCTTATGCAGAACGGCACCTGGGTACCCAACTCCGCCGCCGGTATGCGGAAGCTCCTGGAGGGGGCCAAGGGCCTGGATATCATGGAGGAGACCGTCACCGTGCCCTCCGCCCTCCGTGACGACGCAGAGCTTATAAAGCTGGCGGACGCCCTTGCCGCAGCGGTGTAAACAGCAGCCTTGCCCCTCCCGGGAGACCGGGAGGGGTGGATGAGGCTTTTTTTACCGGGAAAAAGATTACAAATGTTAGTTAAACTATGCAAAAAATTACGGAAGGAGGGGGAGAATGAGGCCTAACGGGCCGGAGACAGCCAGACTGGCGGAGCTTTTTATAAGGACCTGCGAGGAGGGGGAGGTGCCGGCGGACTACATTCTGGAGCGGGTCACGGGGCTCACGGAGGCTCAGTGGACAAGGCTGCGGACCGAGGGAAACCAGCTCCAGCGGCAGGCTGCGGAGCGGGTCCGGGCCTACCGGGAGTATTACTGGATAAGGCGGGGAGTGCAGGACCCCAAGGCAGCCGTGTTCTCCACCTTCAACCTGCGGAGGCTGGGGGAGGAGCCCGACGGCGGCGGGGAGGAGGTCACCGTGGCGGTGCGGATGGACGGGGTGGGAGAGGGGGCCTTTGACTGATGGAGATAGTCTGGGACCCGGGCAGGGCAAACCCCCGGCAGCGGGAGTTCTTCGCCTCCCGGGCACTGTACACCGCCTACGGCGGGGCCAAGGGCGGGGGCAAGACCTGGGCGGTCCGGGTGAAGGCCATAGGCGGGGCCATCACCCACCCGGGCATACGGATACTCATCATGCGGCGGACCTACCCGGAGCTGGAGGAAAACCACATCCGGCCCTGCCTTGCCATGACGCCGCCTCAGATTGCCTCCTACAACAAGACCTCCCGGATCATGACCTTCCGAAACGGCTCCGTTATCCGCTTCGGCCACTGGGCCGGGGAGCAGAGCGAGCGGGAGTACCAGGGCCAGGAGTTTGACTGGATATTCCTGGACGAGGCCACCCAGTTCACCCAGCGCACCTTCGCCTTCCTGGGGGGCTGCCTGCGGGGCGTGAACGGCCACCCCAAGCGCATGTACCTGACCTGCAACCCGGGCGGGGTGGGCCACCGGTGGGTGAAGCGGCTCTTCATCGACCGGGACTACGTGACGGGCTCCGCAAACCCGGAGGAGGACGAGCGGCCGGAGGATTACGTCTTCATCCCGGCCACGGTGGAGGACAACAAGGCTCTGCTGGAGTCCAGCCCCGGGTACCTGCGCATGCTCTCCTCCATGCCGGAGGACCTGCGGCGGGCCTACCGCTACGGGGACTGGAACGCCCTGGGGGGCAATTACTTCAGTGAGCTGCGGCGGGACCTGCACACGGTGCGGCCCTTTCCCATCCCCGGGCACTGGCGCCGGTACCGGGCCATTGACTACGGCCTGGATATGCTGGCGGTCATCTGGGCGGCGGTGGACGAGCAGGGCAGAAGCTATATCTACCGGGAGCTGAAGGCACCGGGCCTCATCGTCTCCCAGGCGGCGGAGCGCATCCGGCTTCTGACGGGCCGGGAGGAGATCACCGCCACCTTTGCCCCGCCGGACCTTTGGAGCCGGCAGAAGGACACGGGCTCCACCATTGCGGACCTGTTCCTCCGGGGCGGGGTGCCCCTTCTCCGGGCGGAAAACGACCGGGCCGCCGGGCACCTGTGCATAAAGGACTGCCTGGCTCCCATGGAGGACGGAAAACCGGGGCTTCTCATATTCGATACCTGCAGCCAGCTTTTCCGGGACATGGCGGAGATACAGGCGAGCCCCGTCAATCCCACGGACTGCGCCACGG
>JAFPTE010000035.1 GCA_017400415.1 Oscillospiraceae bacterium | reverse complement strand
AGGCTCGTGAAGGGCTCGTTGAAGGCAATGTGGCCGTCCACGCCGATGCCGCCCATGAAAAGGTCGATGCCGCCGTAGCTCTTTATCTTCTCCTCATATCTGGCGCACTCCTCCTCCGGGTTGTCGGTCATGCCGTTGAGGATGTTGATGTTCTCCGGCTTCATGTCCACCAGTTGGTCAAAGAAATTGTCGTGCATAAAGTACCAGTAGCTCTGATCGTGCTCATGGGGCAGGCCCAGGTACTCATCCATGTTGAAGGTGACAACGTTGGCAAAGGAGAGCTGTCCGGCCTGGTTCATGCGGGCCAGCTCCTTGTAAACGCCGATGGGGGAGGAGCCGGTGGGCAGGCCCAGGACGAAGGGACGGGGGCCCTTGTGCGCCCTGATTCTGAAGGCAATGTAATCAGCGGCCCACTTGCACATGTTGTTGTAATTTTCCTGAATAACTACACGCATTGGTGTCAATCTCCTGTCAATTAAATGATGCAGCGCTTTGCGCTGGGAAAGAGCACGGGAAGAGCCTCTGTTGCGGTTTTGATTCCGTTTTTTGCTCTCTTCCTTACGACCCTGCAAAGGCCGTGGCAGCATCCGCCGAATCTTTCGATAGCTGCCATTCCTCGTCACCCCCGTGGGGCCCGGCGCTATGGCTGACCCTGTCCTCCGGTGGGACAGCCATTTACAGAATACAGAACAGAGGTGAACTTACACCGCCCCATATTCAAGGGCGATTATACCAGAGAAAGCGCCGCTTAGCAATATGGCAGACGAAAAAAAGCTTGACTTTTCGGGCAGTTTTTTTGTCTATTGCCACAATTAGGGGGCAGATGGGAGGCGGCCCGGCACAATATATTGAGCGTTTTTGCGGAAAATGCATCCTTTTCGCCGGAAACGGCATTTTTCCGAATGTGTCGAATAAGCGTACTTTTTGGGCCCGTCTGGTATGCATAGCGCCGAAAAGAGGGCGGGAGGGAAACTTTAACTTGACTTTCTCCGATGATATGTTATTATAATATGTGGGGCTTGGTCCCCGTTTGCATTTTCCGGAAGACTTTTTTTGCCCGTTTGCCCGTCAAAATCTAAGCATATGGGAGGAACCTATGGTACAAAAACAGCAGGACGGAGAGCTGGAAATAGATCTGCTCCAGATGGCCCGGCTCCTTGTCAGCAAGTGGCTGATTATTCTTATTGCAACTGTCCTCTGCGGGGTTCTTGTCCTCGTGGGAACGTTTTTATTTGTGACCCCCAAGTATGAGGCCAGCACCACCTGGTACGTGAACAACTCCACCAAAACCGACTCCACCGCCATCACAAGTGCCGATCTGACGGCCTCCGCCAAGCTGGTGGATACCTACAAGGCCATCATCACCAGCCGCACCGTGCTGGACAAGGTCATCTCCGAGTCCGGCGTCAACGTGACCTACTCGAAGCTTGTGAAGCGCATATCCACCAAGACCGTCAACAGCTCCGAGGTTTTCAACATCATCGTTGAGGATACGGACCCCAAGACCGCCGCCCTCATCGCCAACACTCTGGCTGAGGTGGCTCCGGACGAGATTGCCGACATCGTGTCCGGCAGCTCCGTCAAGATCATCGACTGGGCCGTGACTCCCAAGGTCCAGAGCTCCCCCAGCTATCCCAGAGCTCTGCTCATCGGCGCCCTTATCGGCTTCGTGCTGGCCTGCGCCTTCTTCGTCATAAGAGAGCTCTTCGATACCAGCATCAAGAGCGAGGCAGACTTTGCCCAGTTCAATTACCCGCTGCTCTCCACCATCCCCGACCTGGCTCAGGCCAGGAAGAACGCTGAGGACGGTTATGGCTACGGTTACGGCTACGGCGCAAGGAGGAGCGGAAGCAAATGAGTTTTCTCGATCTGTTCAAAAAGAGCGGCACCAGAATAATGAGCAAGGCCGCCGCACTGGATGAAGAGGGCTACCTTCTGGATGAGGACTCCCCCTTCGCAATGCAGGAGGCCTACAAGGCCCTCCGCACCAATCTGATTTTCTCCGTCCCCGACGAGGGCTGCAAGGTCATCCTTATAACCAGCTCCGTCCAGGGCGAGGCCAAGACCACCACCGCCATCAACCTGGCCATTGCCTTTGCGGAAAACGGCAGCAGGACCGTTCTCATTGACGCCGACCTGCGTCTGCCTACGGGCGCAACCCGCCTGAAGGTGGAGCAGCGGCCGGGCCTTTCCAACCTGCTTGTGGGCATGAGTTCCTTCGGCGAATCAATCCGGAAGCTGCCCTGCGGCCTGGACTTTATCCCCGCCGGCGATATCCCCCCCAACCCCACGGAGCTTCTGGGCTCTGACGTAATGGGACGGTTCATCGACGCACTGAAGCAGAGATACGACTATGTAATCATCGATACGCCTCCGGTCTGCACCGTGGCGGACGCCGCCATCCTGGCCGGACGGGCCAACGGCGTTGCCCTGACGGTCCGGCAGAACGTGGCCAGCAGAGAGAGCGTGGCCGATGCCATCCGCCGGCTGGAGTTTGCCAACGCCAAGATCCTGGGCATGATCTTCACCTCTGTCCACAACGACAAGCAGAAGAGCTACAAGGGTAAGTACGGCTATGGCTACGGCTACGGCTCAAAAAAGAGGAAGGAAAAGGCTGCTGAGGCCGATACGGGACAGCAGCAGACCGAAACGGAAAAGGAGTAAGATGGGCTGCGTTGATCTGCACTCCCATTTTCTGCCGGGCATTGATGACGGCAGCAAGGACCTTGATATGACCCGGGCCATGCTCACCATGTGCGCAGAGCAGGGCGTGGACCTTATGTGCGCCACGCCGCATTTCTATGCGGACAGCATGAGGCTCAAAAGCTTCCTGTCCCGCCGGCAGGAGGCATATGAGAAGACCAGGCCCGTGGCCGACGAGCTGGGCATTGATATTGCCCTTGGGGCCGAGGTGGCTTTCTTCGCCGGCATGAGCGATGCCGACGGCATTGAGGCCCTGTGCTATGAGGGCACCAAGACCATGCTGGTGGAGATGCCCTTTCGGGAGTGGACAGACAAGGACATCCGAGAGATCGAAAAGCTTCTGCGGGGCGGCATACGGCCGGTCATAGCCCATATGGAGCGGTTTTTCCGCTTTCAGAAGGGGCGCAGACTGACGGACGCCATGTTCGACCTGCCGGTTTACGTGCAGCTCAATGCGGAGTGCCTGCTGGGCTTTATGGACAGGCTCCGTTATCTGAAATTCTTTGGTGACGGCAGGGCCCAGCTTCTGGCCTCCGACTGCCACAATACAACCTCCCGCAGCCCAAATCTGGCCCAGGGAAGGGCAGTTGTGGAGAAGAAGTACGGACCGGAGTCCCTGGAAAAAATGGACTCCCTGGCCCGGCTTCTGACGGGGAAGTTAAAATAACCGCATACATAGTTCAGCCCGGAGGCGCTCCCTCCGGGCTGTAATTACAGATGCGCCAAATTGCAGCGAGGTGAGGAAGATGAATTATAGGGAATACGGCCACGGACACAGGGAGACCGTGATTCTCCTCCACGGCGGCGGTCTCTCCTGGTGGAATTACAGGGAGGCCGCCCGGCTTCTGGAGGGGGAGTACCGCATTATTCTGCCCATTCTGGACGGTCACGCCGGGAGCGACCGGCCCTTCACCTCCATTGAGGATAACGCCGCAGAGCTCATCGAATTCGTGGACCGGGAGCTGGGGGGCCATGCTGACCTCATAGGGGGCCTGTCCCTGGGCGGGCAGGTGCTGCTGGAGGTGCTGAGCCGGCAGGGAGACATATGCCGTGGGGCTATTGCGGAGAGTGCGGCAGTCGTCCCGTCCCGGCTCACAAACGCCCTGGTGGGACCGGCCTTCGGCTCCGGCTACGGACTCATTAAAAGCAGGAGCTTTGCCCGGCTGCAGTTCCGCTCCCTGCACATAAGGCCGGAGCTCTTTGAGGACTACTACCGGGACACCTGCCT
>JAFPTE010000034.1 GCA_017400415.1 Oscillospiraceae bacterium | reverse complement strand
GGGGTCCTTGCCGGAGAAGCAGCCGCCGCCGTGGGTGCCCACGCCGCCGTAGGTATCCACAATGATCTTTCTGCCCGTAAGGCCGGAATCGCCCACGGGGCCGCCCACGACAAATCTGCCGGTGGGGTTTACGAATATTTTGGTGTCCTTCGTGATATAATCTGCCGGTATTACGGGCTTTATAATGGACTCCACCACGGCCTCGCGGAGGGCCTCGATGGAGATATCCTCAGAGTGCTGGGTGGATACGACTATGGCGGGCAGGAAGTCCACCCTGCCGTTTTCGTCGTAGTGAACGGTCACCTGGCTCTTTCCGTCAGGCCGGAGGAAGCCCAGCTCGCCGGACTTTCTGGCGGAGGCCAGGCGTCGGGTAAGCTTATGGGCCAGGGAGATGGGCGCAGGCATGAGCTCCGGAGTCTCCTCGCAGGCGTAACCGAACATCATGCCCTGGTCCCCGGCGCCTATGTCGCCGGCAATGTCGTAGGCGCTGTTCACGCCCATGGCAATATCGGGGCTCTGCTCGTCGATGGCTGTGATAACGGCGCAGGAGTGGCCGTCAAAGCCGTACTCAGGCTTATCATAGCCTATATCCTTTATTGTCTCCCGGGCGATGCGAGGTATGTCCACATAGCCCTCGGTACTGATCTCGCCCATTACAAGTACAAGGCCGGTGGTGCAGATGGTTTCGCAGGCCACGTGGGCTCTCTTGTCCTGAGCGAGTATTTCATCAAGTACTGCGTCTGAAATCTGGTCGCAGACCTTATCGGGGTGTCCTTCGGTCACTGACTCAGAGGTAAAAATTCTTCTTGCCATTTCTATGGGTACTCCTTTTTCATTCTGGCTATACAAACTATATTCTAACACATATTCCGGAAAACGGAAAGCATTATTTTTTGTTTTCGCTCATTTTTTGACTTTTCCCAGAGTTTACACATTTTTAATGGACATTTTCCCCTGCCGGGAGTACAATATGCTTAATGAATTTGGTGAGGTGAGCCTATTGAGAGCCTTTGACAAAGCTGTGGAGCGCTTCTGCTACAAGCATCCCAGGTTCGGAATACCCAGGCTTATGCTCTGGATAGTTATTTTAAACGCAGTGACTTATCTGTTCAGCATTCTGGACCGGACAGGGACCTTTGTCTATTATCTGGTATTTGACCCGTCGCTTATTCTCCAGGGCCAGGTCTGGCGGATAATCACCTTCCTGTTTGTGCCCGACTACGCAAACCCCTTCGCCGCCATTCTGAGCCTGTATTTCTATTATTTCATCGGCACGACCCTGGAAAATCAGTGGGGCCAGGCCAGATTCACCGTGTATTACCTCTGCGGCATGGTATTCTCCCTGCTGTACGGCATAATCGTCTCCCTGCTGGGCATTGACGTGCGCTTCGTCATGACCGGGTATTACCTGAACCTGAGCCTGTTCTTCGCCTTCGCCACACTTTGGCCCGATTTCCAGGTGCTGCTTTTCTTCATCATCCCCATCAAGATGAAGTGGCTCGCCATAGTGGACGCCGCCTTCTTCGTTGTCTCCATGATACTTGAATGCAGTCCCTTCCCCCTCATGTTCATTCTCAACTATCTGCTGTTTTTCAGCTATATTCTCATTGAGAGAGTCTTCGGAAGAAAGAAGGTCTGGGAGCGGAAGGCACAGTTCAAGGTCAGAGCCCGTCCGGAGGCCAAGGAATACCGCCACAAGTGCGCAGTCTGCGGCAGGACCGATACGGATTATCCGGAGCTGGAGTTCCGCTACTGCTCACGCTGTGTTGGCTATCACTGCTTCTGCCAGGACCACATAAACAATCACGTTCACTTTACTGAATGATACAGAAAACCGCCGGGCAACCGGCGGTTTGAGGCTGTCGGCAAAGCCGACAGCCTTCAAATGAGGCCCGCTGTGCCGGGCTCTCATTTGAGTTGCTCGCGCTCCATCGCCTCGGCTGAGCCTCGTTGGTCGGCGCGAGGGCGGCGCTCCGCGACCGCCTGAATGTGTTTTTGCCGGGGCAAAGCTCCGGCAAAAACGATTGAATCACAGTATGTATGCAGTATGAAACCGCCGGGCAACCGGCGGTTTTTTCATAGCCTATTCACTTCTTCACGGACAAGGCCGGACATATAGAGGGACCCGAGGGCGCAGACGCAGCCTCTCTCCCCTGCCAGATCCGCCGCTGCGGATACGGCCTGGGCAGCGCTGTCGGCGGCAAAGGCCTGAGCACCTCTGCTCCTTATCTTCTCCGCAAGCGCTCCCGCATCCATTGCCCGCCTGTATTCGAGGGGCAGGGTCACAAACCGGGACCCTACGGAGGTCAGTATATCCAGAATGCCGTCTATATCCTTATCCTCCATAGCTGCCACCAGAAAAACCGGTTCAAGGCCGGAATCCCTGAAAAACGACGCCGCTGCGGCAACCGCCTGGGGGTTGTGGGCTCCGTCCAGGAAAAACAGGGGCTTTTCCCTCAGAAGCTCCATCCGCCCGGGCCACGAGACCGACTCAAGCCCCTTCCGGATGCAGGCCGGCGTAATCCTGAATCCTCTGCGGCGGAGCGCACGGCAGACAAGAATTGCCGCAGCCGCATTAAAAGCCTGGTGGTCCCCGGCAAGGGGAACTGTCAGGCCCTTATAGCCGCCGAAGTCGAAGGTCACGCCGGAAAGGCTGCGCTTTGTGACTCTTGCGGCAGAGGCCCTGACGGAGCTTAGTCTTGCCCCAATTTCCTCTGCACGGGAGGAAATGACCTCCATGGCCTCCGGCGGCAGCGGCCCGGCTATAACCTCACAGCCTAGCTTTATTATACCCGCTTTATTCTCCGCAATTGCCCTTACGGTGCCGCCCAGCTGCTTTATGTGGTCCAGGCCCACGGAGGTGAAAACCGCAGTCTCCGGCGCAGGAATAACGTTTGTATAGTCGCTCCTGCCGCCCATGCCGACCTCCAGGACCACTATCTGACAGTCCTTCTCCGCAAAGTAAGTCAGGGCAAGCACCGTGACCACCTCAAACTCCGTGGGCACATCCGGGAGCCTGTCTATATAAGGCCGTACCCGGGACACGAGCCGGGCCAGGTCCTCGTCCGGGATATCCTCCCCGTTTATGCGGATGCGCTCATTGAAGCGGTTTAAAAACGGGGATGTGAAAAGCCCGGTCTTATAGCCTGCGGAGCGGAGAACGGATTCCGTCATGGCGGCCACGGAGCCCTTGCCGTTTGTCCCGGTTATGTGCACATAGCGGAGCTTCCTCTCCGGAGAGCCCAGCCGGGAGAGCAGGTCCCTGGTCCTATCCAGGCTCCGCTTCGGTCCCCTGGCCGGGGTAAAGCTGTGGATATATGAAATTGCCTCGTTGTAATCCATACTGCACCTGCACATGAAAAGGGCGGCACCCTGAGAGGCGCCGCCATGGTTTTTGTTTTAAGCTCTGGGATGGGCCTTCTTGTAGACGTCCTTGAGCTGACGGGAGATGACCTTGGTGTAAACCTGGGTGGAGGAGATATCTGCGTGGCCCAGCATCTCCTGAATGGAGCGGAGGTCTGCGCCGTTTTCAAGGAGGTGGGCTGCGAAGGAGTGCCGCAGAGTGTGGGGGGTGATGTCCTTCTCGATGCCGGCCATTTCCTGATAGTGCTTGACCACCTTCCAGAAGCCCTGGCGGGACATGCGGCTGCCGCCTACGTTTACAAATAGGGCCTCCTCGTCGGGAGAGGAGATCATGTTGTCACGCACAAGTTTGAGATAATCCTCCAGAGCCTTGATGCACTGGGGGTACATGGGGATAAACCTTTCCTTTTCGCCGGAGGCGCAGCGTATAACGCCGGCGGAGAGCCGAACATCATCCACATTCAGCCCCACAAGCTCACTGACTCTTATTCCCGTTGCGTAAAGAAGCTCCAGCATGGCCCGGTCACGGTAGCCCTTCATATCGGTGCATCTGGGCTGCCGGAGGAAAAGCTCAACCTCGTCGCCTGTAAGGATCTGGGGCAGCTTCTTCTCGGCCTTGTCCACCTCAATATCCACGGAGGGGTTGTCCTTTCTCAGCCCGGCAGCTACGCAGTAGCTGAAAAAGGAGCGGAGCGAAGCAGCACAGCGTGCAACAGTTGATGCGGAACGATTGGTCCCCCGGAGCCAGCGGAGATATTCGTTGATCTCCTTGGACTTGACTGAGGTGAGCTTGGTCCCCTTGGCTTCAAGATACTGCTCAAACTGTCTCACGTCCCTCATATAGGAAGCAAGGGTGTTGGCAGAAGCGTTTTTTTCTTCAGTTAAAAAGTGCTCAAAACCGGTTACAGGATCGACCGCCGGCATAGCGGTACCCCCCTCTCATAGTGATGGCGGACAAACTTGCGCCTCAGCCTGCGAAGGAAGGCGGACAATAAAGTCCAGGAGCTTCGGAAGCTGCGGCATCCAAGGATAAAGCTGAAAAATGCGCAGAAGAGCCAGACTGTCAAGGCCGCCGTAAAAGAGGCGTCGTTCAGCCAGAGGCCCATATAAGCAGAAAAGCCGAAAGCGGATGCAAAAATAAGGAGGGAGCTCAGAGCAAATCCCCAGATAAGCCTGCCGCTGAAAAAGACAGCCGGGATAATGATAAGCGGCAAAAAGAACTCTGTCCAAGGAGAAAAGGGCGAAAAAATAACCCTCCCCAAAAACAGCGGGGACAGAAATGAGCCCGAAGAAGCTCCGGCAATGAAGAATACGCAGAGAGAGATTCGGATTATTCTGCTTTTAAGACTGTCCCGGCAAGCAACTGACCTTCTCATGAAATGGGCGCAGCAAGGGCGCAGAAATTCCGGAACGGCTTTAATAATAATACAACGAGGATAAATAATCAACTGCTTTCTTCCAAATTTTTCATTTTTGTGAATTATGACAAAATATTATGTCAACACTATTATGTAAACGTACTTGCCCTATACACCGTCTCAAGTCGCTGAATAACGCCTGAATAAACAAGATATTGGCGGCCTTTCGGCTCGGAAGAACTAAATATAGGTTATCATCATCCGATTATGTAGACTATGCCTTCTGATTACACTTTGTAATCCTGTTATTGCTAATACAGTTTGTAATCATCTCCTCCTTCTGCCCTTCCCTCCGGTGAGTGCTGCCGCCGCCAGAAGTCCCCCTGCGACTATGGCGGCGCTGTGCCCCAGGTCGGAAAGCGAAGGCACTCCGGAAACAGCAAGTGAAATAATTAATCGTATAATTGCCGCCCCAACTGCACTGATTATGGGCTCCGCTCCCCTCTTTCCCCGCCTGTATCTGACCACTGCACCGCCTGCGATACCCCCAATGAAGCTGCACAGCATTGTCAGCTCTTCTGCCGCCTCCAGAGATACAGCCCCCTTCTCCGCTGCCAGCGCCAGTATTGCAGTAATCACAAGGGCTATCAGCAAAATGACCATAATCCCCAGAATAATCGTTATGACAGCTTCTTTATCCGGACCGTTCATGCTTTTCTGCATTAAAAAACCTCCCCGCAGATAACCTTGATAGAGGTTATTCGCCGGGAGGCTCTTTTATTACGGTTTTCAGTTCTGCTGATCCTGCTCGGTCTTCTTGCCCACAGAGGAGATGCCCCACTTTGCAAGCTCGACCCGAACCCGGTCCTCACTGGTCTCGATGGTGATGAAGTCGTCCTTCATATCAACCACCTTGCCCACAATGCCGCCGATGGAGGTGACGGTATCGCCGATTGAAAGGCTGTTGCGCATCTCCTGATCCTTTTTCTTCCTCTTCTGCTCCGGGCGGATCATAAGGAAGTACATCACTGCCAGGATAACGACCAGGTAGATGATGGTGAACCAGGGGCCGATGCCGCCTGCCTCGGCGGTACCCTCAGCGCCGGTTGTGGCACAGCCTGTAAGAACGAGAACTGCCGCACATGCGGAAATTGCAGCTAAAAGCTTTTTAGTCATTTTTTGACCTCCGTATCTGTTTTTGCCCTGCTATTATATATTGTCCGGAGGATTATTGCAAGCTATTTTCAAAATCTCCCCCGGTTTCAGGTCTTTTTCTATGAATTTTACGTCCTTTAAGCCGAATTCACGGCGCAGCGCCTCCACGTTGGCTCTCCTCTGTCCGGTTGCGGCGGAGACCTGGCCGTGCCCGACGGCAAACCTCACCGTCTCTCCCCTGTCCTCGCCGGAGAGAAGCGGCCGCTCCTTTTTCAGATACCGTACGCTCTCTGCCAGATCCCGAAGGGCCGGGTGATATGCGCCGCCTATGGCTTCACCGCCGGAGAGGTCCTCCGTAGGGTTAAGGCCAAAGCGGATAACGGGTATCCCCGCCGCCTCAAACAGGTCCAGAAGCTCTGCGCCCCATCGGGCCGCCTCCTGCGGGGTATGGGCCGGATACTCTCCCGCCTCCCACATCCGTGCAAGCTCCGTTCCTCTTATAATAACGGCGGGGTAAATCCTTACCCCGTCCGGTGAAAGCTTTATCAGCTCCCGTGCGGTGTAAAGGCTCCGTTCAAGGCTGTCCCCGGGAAGGCCCGTCATCATCTGAAGAATGAGCTCAAAGCCCGCCGACTTTATAAGTGCGGCGGCGGCTCTGGCGTCCTCCGGGCTGTGGCCCCGCTGCGAGGCCTCCAGCACCTCCGGCACCATGGACTGAACACCCAGCTCAACAGTTCTGACGCCGTACCTTTTCAGCCTGTCTACGGTCTCCTCATCCACTGCGTCCGGCCTTGTGCTCAGGCGGATATCCTTAATATCGCCTCTCTGCAGCCAGGGGGCCGCAGCGCCCAGCAGTTCCTCCTGCTTTTTGGCGGGGATTGCCGTGAAACTGCCTCCGTAAAAGGCCAGAGTTTTCTCCGTATCCTTCGGCAGAAGCGCCAGAGCGTCCCTGAGAGCGTTTTTTACATCCTGGGCCGTGGCCGGGCTTTCTGCGCCGGAAATGCGGTTCTGGTCGCAGAATACGCAGGTATGGGGGCAGCCCAGGTGTGGAACGAAAACCGGAATAATCGATCTTTTAGCCCTCATGACAGCTTTTCGAGGGCCAGTCTGGCGGCCTCCTGCTCGGCGGCCTTCTTGCTGCCGGCGGAGCCCACGGAGATTTCCACGTCATCCAGCACCGCCGCCACGGTGAAAACCTTTTTGTGGTCCGGTCCGGATTCGCCCTTGAGAACGTATTTCAGCGTCCTTCCGGGCACCTCCTGCACCAGCTCCTGGAGCATCGTTTTGCTGTCCGGAGTCTTGTGCTCCTTTATGGGGAAGCGGTCGATAATATGGGTGTATATGAGCCTGCTGGCCTCGGCGAGGCCTCCGTCCAGGTACACCGCCGCCAGTAAGGACTCCACGGCGTCGGCGTTTATGGAGGGCCTTGTGCGGCCCCCTCCCAGCTCCTCCCCCTTGCCGAGAAGGAGGTATTTGCCCAGCTCAAGACCCCTTGCGGTCACGGCCAGGTTCTCCTCACAGACCATCTCGGCCCGGAGACGGGTCATCTTGCCCTCCGGCAGTCCCGGGAATTTGTTGTACAGATAATCCGCCACCACAAAGCCCAGTATGGAATCGCCCAGAAACTCCAGGCGCTCGTTGCACTCTCCCTGGGCCCTGTTCTCGTTGGCATAGGAGCTGTGGGTCACGGCTTTTTTCAGAAGGCTGCGGTTTTTAAAGGTATAGCCGAGCTTTTCTTCAAGTCCCCTCATTGAGAATCGCTCACCTTCATATACTCGATGTTTTCTGCAATGGTATCGCAGATTCCGGACTCAACGGCCTTCACGGCCTGCTTTGCTGCGCCGACAATATCCTTTGCCTTGGCGGAGCCGTGGGCCTTTATAACGGGCTTTGAGATACCCAGAAGCATGGTACCGCCCACCTCGGAGGCGTCAAACTTCTTCTTGAAGGCCATAAGGTCATCCTTTACGATAAGGGCTGCCAGCTTGGAGAAAATGCTCTTCTTGAACATGGCCTTGAGCTCGCCCATGGCCATGATTCCCAGGCCCTCGGAGCCCTTCAGCAGCACGTTGCCGGAGAAGCCGTCCGCAACCAGCACGTCGCAGTCATCGGTGAAGGCCCCTCTGGCCTCCACATTGCCCACAAAGTTCAGGCTGCCCTTATCCCCGGCCTGCTTCAGAAGGGCATAGGTATTCTTCTGCAGCTCTGTACCCTTGGTCTCCTCCACGCCGATGTTGAGAAGTCCCACTCTGGGGTTCTTTCTTCCGCCGACCTTTTCCATGTAGAAGCTGCCCATATAGGCAAACTGGACAAGGAACTCCGGGGTGCACTCGGCGTTGGCGCCGCAGTCGATAATCAGAAAGCCCTTGCCGGAGGAGGGCAGCATAACGGAGAGCACCGCCCTGCGTATGCCCTTTATGCGCTTTACAATAAGTGTTGCTCCCGTGAGCAGTGCGCCGGTGGAGCCGGCAGAGATCATGGCGTCCGCCTGGCCGTCCTTAACAAGCCTAAGGCCCACTGTCATGGAGGAATCGGTCTTGGTGCGGGTGGCGGTGGCAGGGTCATCCTCCATCTCCACCACCTGGGTGGCGTTGAGGATTTCCACCCCGTCCGGAAGCTTCTCCTCCCCGAGCTCCTTCAGCGAAGCCTCAATGGCCTCCTGTCTGCCCACGAGGATTATGCTGACACCCAGCTCACGGTTTGCCTGCAGGGCACCCTTTACGATTTCCAGAGGGGCGTTGTCGCCGCCCATAGCGTCAATAACAAGTTTCATATTGTCTCCGTTCCGCCGGGTTTACTCGGCAGCTTTTTTCTTTCTGGCGGCTGTCTTTTTTGCCCCAGTCTTTTTTGCAGAAGCTTTCTTGCCGTCGGCCTTTTCGCCGGCTGCATCGGAAGCTTTTCTGCGGTAGCCTCGCTTTTCCTCAGGCAGGAAGTTGGGACAGGTCTCATTGATGCAGAAGGGCTTATTGAAGCCCCTGCCGGATTTTTTGAACATGGTCTTGCCGCACTCGGGGCACAGGTCCTTCGTGGGCACGTCCCAGGTCAAAAAGCCGCATTCCTTAAGCCTCTCGCAGGCGTAATAGGTATAGCCGTTCTTTGATGTGCGCTTCAGAATCCTGCCGCCGCACTTGGGGCACCTGCCGGGCATTTCAATAACGATAGGCTTCGTGAAGGTGCACTCCGGGTAACCCGGGCAGGCCAGGAACCGGCCGAAGCGTCCGGTTTTGACAACCATCCTTCTGCCGCAGACGTCACAGACCTCATCGGACTCCTCCACGGGAATCCTGATATGCTCACCCTCCAGGGCCTTTTCGGCATTTTCCAGTTCAGATTCAAAGGGGGTATAGAACTCCTGCAGGACCTCTTTCCAGGGTTTTTCGCCCTTTTCCACGTTATCCAGCTCACCCTCCATGCGGGCGGTGAAGCCCACGTCCACAATGTCGTTGAAGTGGTCCTTCATAAGCTGGGTAACAACCTCGCCCAGAGGCGTGGGCTTAAGGGCCTTGCCCTCCTTCACAACGTACTCACGGTCCAGAATTGTTGAAACAGTAGGCGCATAGGTGCTGGGCCGGCCTACGCCGGACTCCTCCATAGCCTTGACGAGAGTGGCTTCCGTATATCTTGCAGGGGGCTGGGTGAACTTCTGCTCCTCCGTGAGCTTTTTGAGGATAAGCTCCTCCCCGTCCTTAAGCTCGGGAATCGGAAGCTCCCTCTCCTGGCTCTCATCGTCCCTGCCCTCTTCATATACTGCGGTAAAGCCGGGAAAGCGTATGGCGGAGCTGCCCGCTCTGAAGGCGTGGCGGCCGTTTATGAGCTCTGCGGTGACGCTGTCGTAGACAGCAGGCGCCATCTGAGAGGCAATGAAGCGGTTCCAGATAAGCCGGTACAGCCGGTACTGGTCCGCCTGGAGGCTGGAGCGGACACGCTCCGGCGTAAGAGACGGGTCGGAGGGGCGGATAGCCTCATGGGCGTCCTGGGCCCCGGATTTGGTCTTGAAGCGGCGGGGCGAGCCGTTGTAGTAATCCTTGCCGTAGCGGGCAACGATGACCTTTTCGGCGTTTTTAAGAGCCTCCTCGGAGATGCGCAGGGAGTCGGTACGCATATAGGTAATGAGACCCACGGTGCCCTCTCCCTCCACCTCAACGCCCTCATAGAGGTTCTGGGCAAGGGCCATGGTGCGCTTCGGCGTCATGGAGAGCTTGCGGGAGGCCTCCTGCTGAAGAGTGGAGGTAATGAACGGAGGGGCCGGAGAACGGAGCTTATCCTGTCTCTTGACTGAGCCCACGGAGAAGGTGCCGGCTTCCACATCTGCCTTGACCTGCTCCACGGCCTCCTTGGAATCGAGCTCACGCTTCTTTCCGTCAGAGCCATAATAGCGTGCGGTAAACTCCGTGCCCTCCTTGTTGGAGAGCTTTGCGTCCAGATACCAGTATTCCTGGGGAATGAAGCTGTTTATCTCGTTTTCCCTGTCCACCACCATCCGGGTGGCCACGGACTGCACACGGCCGGCAGAAAGGCCCCTGCGGACCTTCTTCCAGAGCAGCGGAGAGAGCTTATAGCCCACGATCCGGTCCAGAATACGGCGGGCCTGCTGAGCATCCACCAGGTCCATGTCAATGGCCCTGGGGTTATTGATGCTGGAGGTCACAACATTTTTGGTGATTTCATTGAAGGTAACTCTGTACACCTGGTCGTCGGGAATGCCCAGAAGCTCCTTCAGATGCCAGGATATCGCCTCTCCCTCCCGGTCCGGGTCGGTGGCCAGGAACACCTTGGAGGCGGACTTCGTGGCCTTTTTCAGCTCGCTGATGGTGTCCTCACGGCCCTTGACCGGGATATACTCCGGCACGAAGCCGGATTCGATATCCACACCCAGGGTGCTCTTGGGCAGATCACGGAGGTGGCCCATGGAAGCGGTGACCTTATATTCAGAGCCAAGGTATTTTTCAATGGTCTTTGCCTTGGCGGGAGATTCCACAATCACAAGATTCTTGGTTTTTGCCATTTCTTATCCTCACTTAATAATGATACGGGCAGTAAATCTTTTCCCGGCCTCCTGGGTTACTGCACCGGAGATTTCAAGCATTGTAAGGCAGGAGAGTACCAGGGCGGGCTCCATGCCGGACCGGGCGATAATATCATCCACATGCATGCTGCGCTTATCGATGCTTTTAAGGACCTGAAGCTCTTCCGGGCTCAGGTCTTCCAGGGCCTGGGATATTTCAATATAATCCTCCGGCTTTTTCTTGTCAACGGTGTTTTTTGCCGGTTCACGGGAGACGGGCGCAGCTTTCTCCTGCTGCTGCACGGCGGCCAGCTCTCTCTCCACCATCATTCTCTTTCCCCGCTCGTCCAGCTCCGTAAGTCTCGGCGCCATACGGACCTTCTCCGGATAATAGGCCTCATACAGCTCCATAATATCACGGCCGCAGGTCACCACCTGTGCGCCCTCCTTAAGGAGAGCATTGGAGCCGGCCGCCAGGCGGTTATCAAGGCTCCCCGGCACGGCGAAAACGTCCCTGCCCTGCTCAAGGGCTCGGGCTGCGGTAATGAGGGCGCCGCTCTTTTCCGGCGCCTCCACCACCAGCACTCCCATGGAAATACCGCTCATGATACGGTTTCTGGCAGGAAAATGGCTCTTTTCCGGTTTCGTCTGAGGCGGATACTCGCTTATGAGTGCGCCGGTCCTGTAAATATCGCCGAACAGGGCACGGTTGGACTGGGGATAAACCACGTCCACACCGGAGCCGAGTACGCCGATGACCTTGCCTCCTGCGCGGATTGCGCCCCGGGCTGCGGCAGAGTCGATGCCCCGGGCAAGGCCGGAGACGATGATTCCGCCCATCTTGGCTATCTCATAGGAGATGCGCTCTGCATTGGTCAGTCCCGTGGCGGAGCACTCTCTTGTGCCCACCACTGCCACAACGGCCTCATCATCCAGCTCCGGCAGCCTTCCGTACACGTAGAGCACCAGAGGCGGGTCATAGATATTCTTAAGTCTGGCCGGATATGCCCCGTCCGGGTAGGTCAGTATGGATATTCTCTTCTCCGTGCAGTAGCGGACGATGGCTCTCGCCTCGTCCAGGTCGTGGTCGAAAAGGGGCGACGAATCGGAAAGAAGCGGAGAATTCACAGGCAGAACCGCACTGAGCTTAGGCTTATCCGCAAAGAATATCTCCTCCGGAGAGCCGAAGTGGTTCAGAAGCTCAAAGGCAGTCCTGGCTCCCAGTCCCCTGCGGGTTGCGAGCCATACCCAGTATCTGAGTTCAGCCATGTTCTCACCTCTTTCGGAATAGTTCAGGGAAGACGTCTTCCCAAAAGCTCCCACATGACAACGGCGCCGGCGGCGGAGGCATTAAGAGACTCGCAGTCCGGCACCATGGGGATTATTATCTCCTCATTGCACATTTCAAGCAGTCTGCGGGACAGTCCGTTTCCCTCGTTGCCGATGCAGACGGCAGGGCTTTCATATTGCACAAGCCTCAGATCCCGGCTTCTGTCCGACAGTGCGGCGCCAAGAAGTACGGTCCCTTCCCTCTCTCTGAGAGCAGAAAGCTCCTCAAGAGTCAGCACAGCCGTTCTCTGGCGAAATACCGCCCCCATGGAGGCCCGTAAGGTCTTTGCGCTCCATAGGTCGGCGCAGGAGCCTGTAAGAATGACCCAGCCTGCGCCGAAGGCGTTTGCAGTGCGGATAAGGGTGCCCAGATTGCCCGGGTCCTGAATGCTTTCAAGGATAACTGCATTTTTAAGCGTGGGCTTTTCTGCGCTTACCGGAATCCTTGCGGAAAACACAATGCCCTGGGGGGAAGCCTGAGGCGAGATATAATCAATAATCTCGGGATCTGTCTCCTGATACGGAACATCACCGGGCAGGTATCCGGGCCTGGGTCCGGTACCCAGTACGCTTGTGACCTCCAGACGGCGGCCGATAGCCTCCAGAAGGAGCTTGGGGCTGTCCCCATAGAACTGACCGGACAGGTCTCTGGCCTTCTTCTGGGATGCGAGAGCACGAAGGCGCTTTACCTCGCTGTTCTGTCTGCTTGTAAGCATTTAACGGGCCGCCTCCCTCTCCGCTCTTTTGAAATAGTATTTCACATACTTATTTATAATAACACCGTCGGCAGTTTTTTACAATAGATTTTTTGCCGGTTATAATGCTCCGGGGCGCAAAAAAGTACCCAGGGAGTCCACCGTTGGGGCTCCCCGGGCAGTTTCTTATTCGTATTCGATGGTTGCAGTGGGCTTCGGAGTCAAATCGTAAAGCACACGGTTGATGGACGGGACCTCATGGGTGATGCGGTAAGTGATGCGTTCCAGCACCTCATAGTCCACTCTCTCAACGGTGGCCTGCATGGCGTCCTTGGTGTTCACCGCACGGATGATGCAGGGCCACTGGAAGGCACGCTTGCCGTCCTTTATGCCGGTGGACTTGAAG
>JAFPTE010000033.1 GCA_017400415.1 Oscillospiraceae bacterium | reverse complement strand
TATTTTTTCTCCCACACATTTGGCCTCAGCTGCAGCGGATTTATAACATACTCATAAAAGGCACGCATATTGACACCGTCAAACTCTTGAAGTGCCAGAAGATAGAGGCTGGTGTAATAAGAGTATTTAAGGGAGCTCGCCTGACGCCTTTCCTTGCCGTCTGTGCCCTTGTATTCAACGGTTAGCACTATGTTTCCGCCATATAGCTCGGCATTGGCCATGGGGTCATAGATTAAACATTCAAATGTTAGTTTTGCGCCCAGGGGAACGGAAAAGACGCTGCCCTCCTCCCAAATAATGGCGGTCGTATTCCCTTCGGCCTCTGCAATGGTTATGCTGCACTGCTCAAGCTCAGCCTTTCCGCTGGCAGATATAAGCTGAACGCCTGTAACCGTTACACGTTCATTTGCCGTGAATACAGCTCTGACGGACTGAGCAGTATAACCGCAGGAATAAGGTGCCGGCGCAACGGTTGCTGTTCCTCCCGTCAGCTTGAGACCAGACCCGATTATCCCGGCGCTGCCGTCATCTGTCTTTATGATTCCGCAGTTGACCTTGTATGACTTCCCGCCGACGGAAACCGTAACCGTGTCCGTGCTCTCCTGGGCGCCCATAGGATTAAAGTGGACCGTCACGGCATAGGCGTAAAACTTCGGTACAGTTTTATTCCATTCTGAGGCTTTTTCCTTTGCCTGATTTATTACCAGCTGACTATAACTTTTTAGCTTCTGAAATGCAATATATCTTGCCCCGGCTTTTGTTTCACCGGTTACCTGCTCCAGCAGATAAGCATAAGGTCTCCAATCATCTGTTGAGCCAGGCATACAGTATGCTGCTAGCATATAATTTGGCCCAACTGCGCTCTCCTGCAGCCCACCCAACCGATACTCTTCAATTTTAAAATCCTTCTGGGCCTTCAGGCCGGAATTGAAATCAAAGCGGCTTACGTCAATGGGTTTTTGGGAAATGATATAGAAGATGTAACTATATTCAGAATACGCAGGCAGATACAGGTTTGCATTGCGGCAGCCAAAAAAATAACCGTCCGCCGTCTCCGGGGCCGGGTCATCGTGAACTATGGCGGGGTTGTAGTCCTTCGGAACGATGACCGGCGCTGAAAGGAACTCCTCGTAAAGCCTGGTAAGTCTCTCCTCTCTGGTTTCACTGTTGTCAGCAGGAGAATCAGCGTCAGTCTTTGCAGGTTCCGGGTCAGCTACCGAAGGCTCCGGATTCGCGGTATCCGGTTTATAAGGTACATTGGAACTGCCTGGCTCCGCAGCCGGGGCACAGGAGGCCAGCAACAGGGCAAAGAGCAGGAAAAGCGGGATTATCCTTTTCATTTTATTATCTCCCTCCTGTGAGGTGCATTTTACAGCAGCATATTACCACACCGCTAATCCGGCGTCAATAGTCAGCCGTAAAATTCGGCGTATTTCACAATTCCCGGCCCCGGCGGAAAAGGGCCGGAAAAACACCGAAAAACCGTGAAATTTTCCTTGACAAGGGGCCTTTTGGGTGCTACAATACTTAGGCCGCATTGAGCGGGCACCCAAGAGCCCGAAACCGGGCCGCCTGCAAGAGCGAGTCTCTGCTATATAAAGAGGTGAAAACAAATGACAGCAATCATCAGTGAGTGCGGCAAGCAGTACCGTGTTGCCCCCGGCGACGTTCTCTTCGTGGAGAAGCTGGGCAAGGAGGATGGCGATAAGGTCACCTTCGACAAGGTCCTGGCCGTGGTGGATGAGAACGGCGTCAAGGTCGGCAAGCCCTTCGTTGCCGGCGCTACCGTCTCCGCCACCGTCGTGAAAAACGGCAAGTCCAAGAAGGTCATCGTCTACAAGATGCACCCCAAGAAGAACTACCGCCGCAAGCAGGGTCACAGACAGCCCTACACCAAGATCCAGATCGACGCTATCAATGCGTAAGACCCCACACTGATTTTTACAGGAGGTGTAAACCTAATGGCACATAAAAAGGGAATGGGCTCCACCAAGAACGGCCGTGATTCCGAGTCCAAACGCCTTGGCGTGAAGAGAGCCGACGGGCAGTTCGTCCTGGCCGGCAACATCCTCGTTCGTCAGAGAGGCACCAAGATTCATCCCGGTACCAACGTCGGCATGGGCAGCGACAACACCCTGTTCGCCCTGGCTGACGGCACCGTCCGCTTTGAGCATCTCGGCAAGGACAGAAAAAAGGTTTCCGTCTACGAAGAGCTGGCTCAGTAAGTGAAAAAAGCCCGCAGCCTCCCAGCCGGGAGGCTGTTTTTTTTATTTTTGTGCTTGACATACATCGTGTAGCGTTGTATAATGCGTCAAAGAGTAAAGGAGGTGAGGTCATGGAGACCTCAAATGCAAACGTCTTTTCCCTGCGCAATTTCCGCCTGGTGTTTCTGGGCGCCCTGGTCTCGGACCTGGGAACCGTGCTGTACAGCTTCGCCGTGAGCTTCTACCTACTGGAGATAAGCGGCAACAACGCCTTTCTGCAGGGGCTCTACCTGGCCCTTTGCGGGGTGGTGAATCTGCTGGCGACCCCCATCGGGGGAGTTCTGGGGGACCGGTTCAACAAGGGCAAGATCATGTTCCTGTGCGACTACGGCAAGGGGGCCGTCATTCTGCTGGCCACGGCGGCCATGTTCCTTCTCCGGGACCCCGCCGCCCACATACCGGTGCTCTTCGCCGCCGGAATCCTGGGGAACATCATAAGCGGCATCTTCTCCCCCGCCGCCGGGGCTCTCATGCCCCACATTGTTGAGGAGGACCAGCTCCAGCAGGCAAACTCCTATCTCTCCGTGAAAAACGCCCTCCAGAGCATACTGGGGGTGGTGCTGGCCGGGGTGCTCTACGCCGCCATGCCCATCCAGCCCCTGTTTCTCTTAGTGGGAATCTGCTACGTGATTTCCGGCGTCTCGGAGATGTTCATACGCTATGACCACAAGCCCAGCCAGGAGAGCCTCACCCTGTCCCTGGCCCTCCGGGACATGGGGGACGGCCTGAGCTATATCCGCTCCCAGGGGGGACTTATGGCCCTTATGGCGGCCATACTCTTTATAAACTTCTTCATGACCCCGGTCTTTTCAAACTTCATGCCCTACTTTGTGAAGACGGACATTGCCGGGGCGGAGTCCTACCTCTTTGACTCGTTCCTGACGCCGGAGCTCTGGTCCTCGGTGGTGGACGTGATTCTGGGCCTGGCCACTCTGGCGGCCTCCGTTTTCATGAGCACCCGGAAGCAGGCGGACAAGGTTGGCGGCTACACGGCCCGGGTCCTGTGCGTCATGGCTCTCGTTATGGCAGGCCTGGCAGGGGCCTACTGGGGCCTGGTGGATAGGGGCCTGTCCCTGAACGCCTTCCTCATCGTCCTCTGCCTGGGCGGCGCCCTTTCCGGCTTCCTTATCCCCTGCGTCAACATACCCATAGGCACCACCCTCATGCGCATCGTGGACCGGGATAAGCTCAGCAAGGTAGACAGCGTCATAAGCATCGTCAGCCAGGGCCTCACCCCCATTGCCTCCGTGCTGGCGGGGCTTGTGCTCCAGGGCCTGGGCACGACGGCTATGCTGGCTATCTGCGCCGCCGGGTTTGCCGCCACCGCCCTGTTCATGCTGCTGAGCAAAAACGTCAAAAGCATATAAAAAAGCTGCGTGGCCCATAGGGTCACGCAGTTTTTTATGCACCTAAGAGGGGCTGGTCGAAGGCGAACAGGGCCTCGTTTATCCGGAACACGTCATATATGCCCCGCTCCACGAAATAGCGGATGATAACGTCAAACCGGTTGGAGCGGCTCAGGGCGTAGCCCGCCTTCATGAGGAGCTCCTCCGTCTCCCCCTCCCCCAGCTCCAGGGCTATGGCAAAGGCGATGGCCGTTGGCTTGGAGGGCTTATAGAGCACGTCGGAGCGGATTTTTGAGAAGAGCTTCCGGTCCACGTTGGCCTTCTTGTAGCACTGGGCGTCGGTCCAGCCCTTCTCGTCGATTTTCCGCAGAAGCATCTGGGAAAAGCTCTCATCCAGGGCGGAGTCCAGGGCGGAGACGCTCTCGCAGGCTGCGTCCATGGCTTCCCCGGCGGCCTTGGCGGCGCCGGAGAAGAAATTGGGCATGGCGGCGGGCCTGCCCGGAACGGCCCGGCGGCGCTTTTGCAGGTTCAGGTCCAGGTGGGTGCGGGCGTAGTTATCGTCGATGTAGCTCTCCACCCGGCCGTAAAGCTCACCCAGGAGCCGGGCGGAATCCCGGTCGAAAATGACCAGGTACACCAGCATTTCGCTGCCCTCCAGATAGTCCCGGATGGCGGCGACCGCCGTATCCAGGGCAATATCCACGGGCACGCTGTAGGCTCCGGCGGAGATGAGGGGGAAGGCCACGGAAAGGCAGCCCTTCTCCTCCGCCAGGCGAAGGGACTCCAGGTAGCAGGAGCGCAGAAGCTCCTCCTCCCCGGCGCCGCCCCCCTGCCAGACGGGGCCCACGGTGTGGATGACGTATTTTGCAGGCAGGTTATAGGCCCCGGTGACCTTGGCCTTCCCGGTCCCGCAGCCGCCCAGGGTGCGGCATTCCGCCAGAAGGCCGGGACCGGCGGCCCGGTGGATGGCACCGTCCACGCCGCCGCCCCCCAGAAGGGAGGGATTTGCGGCGTTCACAATGGCGTCCGCCGGGAGCCGGGTTATATCCTGCCGAATGAGCTTAAGGGGCATTACTTATTGATCTGGACCAGCTTCTCACGGAGCTCGGTTTCGATGCGGCCCAGTTCCTTCTCCGCCTCACGGCGCTTCTGGGCGCCCTCGGCCTGGATGGAGCGGACCTCCTCCAGAGTGTCGATAAGAGACTGGTTGGTCTCCTTCAGGGTCTCCAGGTCCACGATGCCCCGCTCGCTCTCCCGGGCCACCTCGATGGAGCCGGTCTTCAGCTTCTCGGCATTCTTCTTAAGAAGCTCGTTGGTCAGGTTGGTCACCTCACGCTGGGCCTCCATGGCCTGCTGGGAGTGGTGCATGCCCAGGGCCAGGACCATCTGGCTCTTCCACAGGGGGATGGTGTTCACCAGGGAGGTCTGGATCTTCTCCACCATCAGGGTGTCGTTATTCTGGATAAGGCGGATCTGGGGGCTCATCTGGACGGAGATCATGCGGGTGAGCTCCAGGTCATGGATCTTCTTGTCGAAGCGGCTTATCATATTCTGATAGTCGTTCACTGCCTGGGCGTCCTCCGGCAGGCCGGACTGGCGGGCCTTCTCCTGGAGCTGGGGCAGAACGACCTCCTCGCACTCCTGAAGCTTTTTCTTGCCGGCCAGGATGTACATGGTGAGCTCCTTATAATAGCTCTGGTTCAGGGCGTACATCTTGTCCAGGGTGGCCACGTCCTTAAGGAGGGTCACCTGGTGCTGCTCCAGAGCGTCGGAAATCTTGTCCACGTTCACCTCGGCCTTGTCGTACTGGGCCTTCAGGCTGGCGATCTTGTTCTCCGCCTTCCGGAACAGGCCCAGGAAGCCCTTCTTCTGGTCCTCGCTGTAGTTGAAGCCCTTCAGCTCCACCACCAGGTCCGTCAGCATGCCGCCCACGTCACCCATATCCTTGGTGCGGACGTTGTTCAGGGTGGCGCCGGAGAACTCGGCGATGTTCTTCTGGCTGGAGGCGCCGTACTGCAGGATGGCGTTGGAGTCGGTGATGTCGATTTTCTGAGCGAAGTCGTTGACGGCCCTCAGCTCTGCAGGGGACAGCTGGGCCTCCTCATGCTCCGTGGCGCTCTTGGAGTTCTTGGCCTTCTCCTCCTCGGCAAAGGCGGCGGCAGCTGCGTTGGCGGCGCCGGCCAGGTCCGGGGCGGAGGGTGCGGAGTCGAAGGTCAGGGTGGGGACATATTCAGTGTTATTATCCGGCATGGTGTTGGCTTCCTTTCATGAGATAATATTGGCGGTACAATTTTGCACATACCATTTTAAATACCTTGCCGCCGGTTGTCAAGGAAAAAGTGTGCTCTTTTCCCCCTTGTCCCCAAAACCGATTTATGCTATACTGTACCGGGCCCGGTGAAATGCTCCGCCGGGCCCTATATGAAGGCGGCTGGCCGGCCCTGCCGCCTTCCCATACTATGCCGCCCCGGGCTTTTCAGTGCGGGGCACGGAGGATAACGCCATGAGCTTTTTTCCCGCTCCCCTGGAAAACTTAGTCGAAAAATTCGCATCCCTGCCGGGCATCGGCACCAAGAGTGCCCAGCGCCTGGCCTTTCACATACTCTCCCTGACCGATGAGGAGGCCCTGGACTTCGCCGAAGCCGTGGCCCAGGCCAAGAAGAGCGTGCACTGCTGCCGCATCTGCCAGAATCTGACGGACAAGGACGTCTGCAGCGTCTGCGCCAGCCCCAGCCGGGAGAAGGGCACGGTCTGCGTGGTGGCGGACCCCAAGGACGTGGCCGCCATGGAGCGGGCCGGGGAGTACAACGGGGTCTACCATGTGCTACACGGGGTCATATCCCCCCTGAGTCACGTGGGGCCCGACGATATCCGCATCCGGGAGCTTATGGACCGGGTGGCTGCCGGGGGCGTGGAGGAGGTCATCATGGCCACCAACCCGGATACGGAGGGGGAGACCACCGCAAAATACATCTCCCGGCTCCTTCGGCCCTTCGGGGTCCGGGTCACCCGTCTGGCCTACGGCATCCCCGTAGGCGCCAGCCTGGAATTTGCGGACGACGCCACCCTTATGCGGGCCCTCCAGGGCAGACAGGAAATATAAGAACAGCAAAAGCCGGGAGGAAAACCCTCCCGGCTGTTTTTAATCGATTTTTGTCCACAGCAGGGTGTCTGTGGGCTTTTCGGCGGTAAGATTGAAGCTCACGGCGCCGGTCATGTGCAGGGTATTGCGGCTGAGGCCGAAGATCATCACAAGGCCCTCCCGGTCCCCGTAAAACCAGGACCTGGCCAGGTTCGTGACCTTCACCTCCATATCCGGGTCACCGAGCTTCTCCAGGGCGGCGGCCACGAAGCCGTTGGGCAGTGGCCCCTCATAGACCGTTTTCCCCTCAAAGTCCCGGACCAACACCTGCCAGGTCCGCTTCTCCGGGTCCAGGTTCCCGGCGGTGACGGTTATGCCGTCACAGATGGAAATACTGCCGGTCATGCCCTCCGGCACGGAGTACACCGGCTCCATGGTCCCGTCCTTAAGGCGGTACAGCACCCTGCCGGTGCTGAGCCAGGGCTCCCCCTCCCGGGTGACCCAGAAGTCGCTGACGTACTCCTCCCCGGCGGGGCACAGGGTACGCACCTGGCCGGTCTTCACGTCTATGGCCCTGAGCTCGTTGGCGTAGGAGGTCACGGACAGCTTCCGCATATCGATGAAATACAGCGTGTTCCCCACGGCCCGGCACAGAACGGCGGGGGTGCCCTCCCCCAGCTCCTCCCGGTACAGTGCCCGGAAATCCCCGCCGGCCACAGGGCAGGTCAGAATATAAAAGGTGCGGATCGGCTTTCCCCCGGAAACGGTATTCGCCGTCATGAACAGATAGAAGTTTCCCCGGTGGACAAGGGCGTTCATCACAGATATGGACTTATTGAGGCTCTGCCACAGGGGGTCCTCATCCAGATACTTCACCATCTCCACGCCGGTGCCGCCCAAGGGCTTCCGGACAAGCACGGTGTCGAAGATACGGCCCGGCCGCAGATTCTGATAGTTTGCTATGCAGTATATGCTGTCGTCGTAAACGAAGGGGCCCATGGTGACGGGCACCCAGGCCTCACAGCTTTTGCTGTTGTGTTCGCACTCCGGGCGGGCGCAGAGAGGAAAGCTTTCGCCGGAGGAAAAATCGGAATAATACAAAAGAGTCAGAGAGTTGGTCTTTGCCCGGGAATAGATGACCGTATCCCCGGAGTAAACAAAGCTCTTCACCGCCCCATCAAACGCCCGGTAACAGAGCGGGTAGTCATAGCCCGGCAGGTAAGCTTCGCTGCCAAAATCCGGGCCGGTCTCCACGGGCACGGCAGGCTCCTCCGGAACGGCGGGCTCCTCCGGAACGGCGGGCTCCTCCGGAACGGCGGGCTCCCGGCAGGCTGTCAGAAGAAGACAGAGGGCCAGGAGAAGGGCGGCCAGCAGCAGACTTATAAGCTTCTTCATTTGCGGTCCCTCCTGTAATTGGTTTGATGTCATTCTACCACGCCTGCAAGGATGCGTCAATAGGATACCCAAAAAAACAAGATATTGCTGAAAAAAGATAATATAATGCCCTGTGAGGGTGCAAAAAGTCCCGCCGGAAGCGGCGGGACTGAGGTTTTTATTTTGCGTACTCCACGGCCTTGGTCTCCCGGAACAGGTTGACCTTTATCTGGCCGGGGTACTCCAGCTCGCTTTCGATCTTGTTGGCGATCTGGCGGGCCAGCAGGACCATCTCGTCCTCGCTGACCTCCTCCGGCTTGACCATGATGCGGATCTCACGGCCCGCCTGGATGGCGTAGCAGCTTTCCACGCCGTTAAAGCTCTTGGTGACCTCCTCCAGCTTCTCAAGGCGCTTGATGTAGCTTTCGATGTTCTCTCTCCTGGCGCCGGGCCGGGCGGCGGAGATGGTATCCGCAGCCTGGACGATAAGGGCCACCAGGGAGTGGGGCTCCACGTCGCCGTGGTGAGCTTCGATGGCGTGGACCACCTCTTCGCTCTCCTTGTACTTCCGGGCCAGCTCCACGCCCAGCTGGACGTGGCTGCCCTCCATCTCGTGGTCCACGGCCTTGCCCAGGTCGTGGAGCAGGCCGGCGCGCTTGGCCAGCTGGATATCCACGCCCAGCTCCGAGGCCAGCAGGCCGGAGATGTAGGCCACCTCCTTGGAGTGGTTCAGAACGTTCTGGCCGTAGCTGGTGCGGTACTTCATGCGGCCCAGGAGCTTGACGATCTCCGGGTGCACGCCCCGGACGCCGGTCTCGAAGACGGCTCTCTCGCCCTCCGCCTTGATGGTGGCGTCCACCTCCTGCTTGGCCTTGTGGTACATCTCCTCAATGCGGGCAGGGTGGATGCGGCCGTCCAGTATGAGCTTTTCAAGGGTTATGCGGGCGATCTCACGGCGGACCGGGTCGAAGCAGGAGACCGTGATGGCCTCCGGCGTATCGTCGATGATAAGGTCCACGCCGGTGAGCTGCTCGATGGAGCGGATGTTCCGGCCCTCGCGGCCGATGATGCGGCCCTTCATCTCGTCGTTGGGCAGAGCCACCACGGACACGGTGGCCTCGGACACGTTGTCCGCTGCGCAGCGCTGAATGGCCTGGGTGATGATGTTGCGGGCCTTCTCGTCCGCCTCCTCCTTGAGGCGGGCTTCGATTTCCTTGATCTTCATGGCGGCCTCATGGGTGCACTCGCTCTCCACGTTGGAGATAAGGTAGGCCTTGGCCTCCTCCACCGTGTAGCCGGAGATGCGCTCCAGCACCTCCATCTGGCTCTTCTTCAGAAGGGCAACCTCATCCCGGGCTGCATCCAGCTCGGAAAGGCGCTTCTGAATCTGGTCGTTCTTCTTTTCAATGGCGTCGGTCTTGCGGTCCAGGTTCTCTTCCTTCTGCTGGAGACGCCGCTCCTGCTTTGAAAGCTCGCTCCGGCGCTCCTTTACCTCCCGCTCGTACTCCGAGCGGCTTGCGTGTATCTCCTCTTTCGCTTCCAGCAGGGCCTCCCGCTTCTTGCTCTCGGCGGTCTTGAGAGCATCGTTTATGATGCGGCGGGCCTCCTCCTCGGCGGATGCGATCTGTTCCTTATCCCGCTTCTCCTTCAGCTTCCTGGCCACCACCAGGATCACGGACGCCAGCACGGCGCCCACCAGAAGGCCGATAAGCAGGCCGAGTATCAATGGATCCATAAGAGTTTCTACACCTCCGTTTCATAAGAATTCTGACACTAAGAAATCCTATGGGGCCCGCCGCCGCCTTCGGAAGGCCGGCTTAAAACCGCCGGCAGAACATACCTGGGGCTGCGGAGGGTCTCTCCCGGGGCCGGATGGGGCCCAGGGCATAAAATCTCATAAATACCATATTGACAATTTTACAGCCGAAACGGCAATATGTCAAGCAGAAATCCCGTGCTGTGCCGCCTGTTTTTCTTTATTTTGAAGAATACTATTGTCAGAGGGTCGAGGCTGTGGTACAATCAGATAGAGATGACTAACCGGAGGTGCGCCATGAGCGAGCTTAAGTTTGATTTCGTCGCCTGCTGCTATAACGGCGGCGAGGCGATACAGCGCTATGAGGAGTGCGAAAGCTTTTTGCTCTCCTACGTCAAAAACGGGCAGATTATGCGGCAGGAGTTCCTGTCCGCCTCCCGGCGGGAGCCGGAGACGGTCATAAAGAGCCTGCGGCAGAGCGGCATGACCGCCCTCATCGCCCGGTCCTTCTCCCCCAAGGCCATGGCGGCCCTGCGGAAGGCGGGCCTGCGGCTCTACGAATTTGCCGGCGGCACCGGCGCCGCCCTGAAGGCCTATCTGGCGGGACAGCTCCGGGAGCTGTGAGGATTCCCTTTTTCGTCAAAATGCAGAAATGCCGCTTGAGATACAATAAATAATTGACAGTATTGTTAAATTCTGTTAAATTAAAGGGTAGGGAAATATCCCTGCTCTTTTTTGCGTTCCCGAGAAAGCAAAAACCGACTCACCGCCTGAGCCGTGGGTCCTTAAGAAAGAAGGTAATAGCATTGAATGTTCAAGAAACTCTGAAGCAAATGACTCTTGAAGAAAAGTGTGCGTTCCTTTCCGGCTATACCACCTGGGAGAGCAGGAGCTTTTCCCGGCTGGGAATCCCCTCCTTCTTCATGAGCGACGGACCTCACGGCATCAGAAAGCAGATGGGCGCTTCCGACCATCTGGGTCTGAACGCCTCCGTGCCGGCCACCTGCTTCCCCACTGCCGCCGCCATGGCCAACACCTGGGACGAGAAGCTGGGCGAGGAGATGGGCGAGGCGCTGGGTGAGGAGGCCGTAGGCCAGCAGGTCTCCATCCTCCTGGGCCCGGGCCTCAACATGAAGCGTGACCCCCTCTGCGGCCGCAACTTTGAGTACTTCTCCGAGGACCCCTACCTGGCCGGCAAGATGGCCGCCAGCTACGTCCGGGGCATCCAGAAGAAGGGCGGCTCCGCCTGCCCCAAGCACTTCGCCGTAAACAGCCAGGAGACCCGCCGCATGGCCTCCGACTCCGTGCTGGATGAGCGCACCCTCCGGGAAATCTACCTGACCGGCTTTGAGATAGTCGTGAAGGAAGCCAAGCCCAAGTGCATCATGACCTCCTACAACCTGGTCAACGGCGTATATGCCAACGAGAATGCCCACCTGCTCATGGACTGCCTCCGGAAGGACTGGGGCTACCAGGGCATGATAGTCACCGACTGGGGCGGCTCCAATGACCACGCCCTGGGCGTGAAGAACGGCTCCTCCCTGGAGATGCCGGCCCCGGGCCTGGGCAGCCAGAGAGAGCTGCTGGCCGCCATCAAGAGCGGCAAGATAAGCGAGAAGGACGTGGACGACCGGTGCCTGGAGCTTCTGAACCTTATTGACTCCACCCACGAGGCCGTGGAAAAGAAGCACACCTACTCCGAGGAGGCCCATCACGCCCTGGCCGAGCGCTGCGCCGGCGAGGCTGTGGTCCTGCTGAAGAACGAGGGCGATATCCTGCCCCTGGCCCCCAACACCAAGGTGGCCCTTATCGGCGACTTCGCCGAGACTCCCCGTTACCAGGGCTCCGGCTCCTCCGTGGTCAACTCCACCAAGGTGGACACCCTCAAGGAGCGCATTGCGGACTCCGGCCTGGACTGCGTGGGCTTTGCCAAGGGCTTCATCCGCATCGGCACCCCCGATGAGGGCCTGAAGAACGAGGCTGTGGAGCTTGCAAAGAAGGCGGACGTGGTGCTGCTGTGCATGGGCCTCAACGAGTCCAACGAGTCCGAGGGCGCAGAGCGTGTCCACATGCGGATAGAGGACAACCAGATTGAGGTTCTGAAGGCCGTAGCCGCCGTGAATAAGAACGTCGTTGTGCTCTTCTTCTCCGGCAGCACCGTTGAGGTGCCCTGGATCGACCAGGCCAAGGCCTTTGTGTACGCCAGCCTGGGCGGACAGGCGGGCTCAGGCGCCCTTTTGAAGATCCTTGAGGGCAAGCTGAATCCCTCCGGCAAGCTGGCCGAGACCTGGCCCCTGACCTATGAGGACACCCCGGCTCAGGGCTTCCCCAGCCAGACCAAGTACTCCGAGTACCGTGAGGGCCTCTACATAGGCTACCGCTACTACGGCACCGCCCACAAGGCAGTGCGCTTCCCATTCGGCTTCGGCATGAGCTACACCAAGTTCCAGTACTCCGACCTGAAGGTGGAGGGCAAAAAGGTCACCTTCTCCCTTTCCAACGTGGGACCCAGAGACGGCACCGAGGTCTGCCAGATTTACGTTGCCAAGCCGGACAGCAAGATTATCCGTCCCGAGCAGGAGCTGAAGGGCTTCAAGCGGGTGGAGCTGAAGGCCGGCGAGACCAGGACCGTCACCGTGGAGCTGGACGACAAGGCCTTCCGTTACTTCAACGTGAAGACCGACAAGTGGGAAGAGGAGCCCGGCACCTATGAGATTCGTGTGGCCGCCTCCTATGCGGACGTGCGCCTGACCGGCACCGTGGCCATCGAGGGCACCAAGGCCCCGGCCCCCTACGACGAGAAGGCCCTGCCCCACTACAAGACCGCCGACATCAAGGCCGTGCCCGATGAGGAGTTTGCAGCCCTTCTGGGCCGTCCCGTTCCCGAGAAGAACGCCGGCGTGCCCATCGACCGGAACCTGATTTTCGGCGAGCTCAACCACTCCCGCAGCATCATCGGCTGGATCGTCTGGTTCGTGCTGAACTTCCTGAAGACCTCCGGCGAGAAGGCCGGCAAGGCGGACCTGAACGTGCTGTTCATCTACAACATGCCCCTGCGGGCCCTGCCCAAGATGGCCGGCGGCATTATGGATATGACCGTTGTGGATATGCTGGTCCTCCACTTCAAGGGCTGGTGGATCCCGGGCTTCATCGTCTTCCTTGTAAGCCTGTTCACCCCCATCCCCACCTGGCTGGGCATTCTCCTTTGGTTCTGCCCCCTGCTCCTGACCGTGGGCGCACTTATAAAGAACCTCATTCAGAACGCCATCGGCGAAAACCAGCTCAAGAGCCTGGGCAACAAGTAAAAAAACCTTCGGGCCTGTGCAGAAATGCACAGGCCCCTTTTATGCAAAAAAATCCGCCGTCCCTTCAGACTGCGGATTTTTTTCTTTTGGGTGAGATTACTTTTTCTTTCCGTACAGAAGGAGCTTCAGCTCGTCCAGATTCTTGGAATCAAGCTTGAAGTTCTTCAGTGCGCAGGAGACCAGCTCGTTGACATCGCCCTTGAACAGCTTGTTGCAGACGGTCTCCAGCTCGCCGGCCTGGGCCTCCTCACGGCTCAGGAGGGGCTTGCAGAAGAAGCCGGGTTCGGAGCGCTCAATGTAGCCCTTGGTGACGCACTTGGTGATGACAGTGTAGCTGGTGTTGATGCTCCAGCCGATTCTCTCCTTCAGCATGTCGGAAAGACGCTTGGCGCTGGCGGGGCCTTCATCCCAAAGGCACTCCATGACTCTGAGCTCAGACGTGAACAGTTTTACTTCCATCTTTTGTACCTCCCATATCCACTAACTATTTTTTTAGTGGTCCATAGATACATTATCACGTATAGGTCAAATTGTCAATAGAAATTTTTAAAAATTACGGTTTTTTTGACTTTTTACTTAATGTTTTTACTGTATACTGGGCAATCAGCCCTGTGAAGGCCCCGGCCAGCAGGCCGGAAAAGGCCAGAACGGGCCCATAGAGCAACAGAGACGGAGTTCCGGTTATTAGAACGGCGCAGAGCAGCTGCCCTGCGTTGTGTACAAGGCCGCCCAGAGCCCCCGCCGCCCAGAGGTTTTTTTCGCCGAAAAAGCCCCGGGTAAGGCAGCAGGCGCCGTAGGACAGGGCGCCGCCCACGGCGGAATAGATTAGGGCTGCGGGGTTTGAGGAGAAGAGGGCCCCCAGCAGGATACGGGCCCCCAGGACCAGAGCGCCGTCCCCGGCGCCCCACAGGTACAGGGCCGCCAGAGTGACCGTGTTGGCAAGGCCCAGCTTGACCCCGGGGATTGGGGTCAGGTCCGGCAGGTGGAGCTCCACCACATAGAGGACCAGGGCCGCAGCGGTGAGCAGACCGCAGCGGGCAAGCCGTTTCGCACTCATGCCTTCACCCCACTGCGGCGTCCGCATCGCCGCCGGCGCCCAGAGTCACCGTGAGCCGGTGGGGCAGGCAAACTATGGGCACCCCGCCCCGGAGGATGCCGGTGCGTATGCAGACCTTGTCCGGGCAGTCCGCCTCCGTCACCCGGAGCTGGCCCGCCGTGACGGTTATGGTGTTGCTGCCCCAGGCTGTCTCGATCACGGTCTCCGAATCCCGGTCCAGAGGTATCTCCCGGACCTGCTTCCCGTCCACGTACACCCGGGCCACGTTTCCGCCGGGCAGGCTCCGCACGGCCAGGGCGCCCAGGCCGGAGATTATCAACAGGGCCGCAAATACCGCTATTATGGCTTTCGTCTTAGTCACGGCTCAGCACCTCCAGCTCCTCCCCGTAGCCGGAGCGGTACTCCGCCCGCTCCGCCAGGGCCCGGGTGATGATGATTTTCCCCTCCCGGGTTATCAGGAGCATTTCAAAATCCCCGCTCCGGCGCCAGAACTCCGCCGCCTTCTCAGCCCCCATGACGAAAAGGGCCGTGGAGAGGCCGTCGCACCTTGTGGCGTCGGGCCCCACAACGGTGACGGATATAAGCCCGGACCGGGCAGGGGCCAGGGTCTTCGGGTCCAGAATGTGCCAGTAGGTAATGCCGCCCTCCTCAAAAAACCGCTCGTAGCCGCCGGAGGTCACCACGGACACGTCGGAGACGGACAGAACGGCGGCGTAGCCCTGGCCCACCGGGTCCCGGACCGCCACACGCCAGTCGGACCCATCGGGCTTTGAGCCGATGCAGGTGACGGAGCCGCCCAGATTCACAAGGCCGGACTTCACCCCGCTCTGACGGAGTAGCTCCGCCGCAGCGTCGCCGGCGGCCCCCTTGGCCACGGCCCCCAGGTCCAGCATGGCGCCCCGGGGCAGGGTCACGGTGCCGCCCTCCAGGGCGACGGACTTATAGTCCACCAGGGGGGACAGGGCCGCCAGCTCCTCCGGCCCGGGAACACGGTAAGAGCCCGTGGTGAAGCCCCAGGCCCGCAGGGCCGGGTAGACCGTTATATCCAGGGCCCCATCCGTTTCGCCGCAGATTTCCAGGGCCCGGCGGCACAGGGCCAGGGTCCGGTCCGAAACCCGGGCGGAGCCGGTCTCATTCAGAGAATAAATGTCGCTCCCCGGCAGGGTGACGCTCAGCTGGGACTCCATGGAGCGGATAAGCTCCTCGGTCCGGGCCAGCACCTCCTCCGGCGCCTGGGCCCGGAGCTCCATATAGGTATCCATGGCGAAAAAGCTACGGGTGTGCTCCGCCGGGGCGCAGGCGGCAAGAGAAAGGAGGAGCCCCAGGGCCGCAATAATGGCTGTTGCTTTTTTCACGGCAGGCTCCTCCTCTTATTTTATCGTTTTTTCACGCCGATGGAGTCCACGATTTTCATGAACTCATCCTCCGGCAGGTTGGTGGAAATGCTCAGGGTCTTCTCCCCCTCCACCCAACAGGCGCAGTGGCGGCCCTTGGACTGGAAGATGTAAAAGGTCATGCCGTGGGCCTTGTACTGGGTCAGGGGCGAGTCCTTATCCTTGGCCACGATGCGCACGTCATCCGGGTCCATGGTGGAATAGCCCATGAACACGTTTTCCCTGTCCCGGACCAGCTTGCAGAAAACGCCGTTGTCATTATCGTCGGAGACGAAGAAGTTCTCCCCCTGAAAGCCCTCCGGGATGTAGGCCGGCAGCAGCTCCAGGCTGAAGCCCCGGTCGATAAGGTCCAGGGTCATGGGCTCCAGAGCCTCCGGCACAGGAGCGGTGTTCTCCAGCCAGACGGAGGGCAGATAGGTCTTCACCAGCTTGTCCACATATCCGTCCGCCAGGACCCCCCTGGGGGCCAGGGTCAACAGGCAGACCAGCAGGGCAGCGGTGACCATAAGGCAGGCTATCACTTTTTTGAGCATTTGTCCACCCCCACAGAGTCCAGAATCCCCAAAAGCTGTTCATAGTCCAGATTCGTTTCCAGCACTGCCGCAGTCTCTCCCTCGGTCCATGAGGCCCTGTAGCCCTCCTCCAGGGCCGTCACGGTAAACTCCCTGCCCTGGGCGCCGGTGTAGCTCCGGCCGGAGGGCAGCTTTCCCGCCGGGGTGACGTACTCCAGGGTCAGCTCGTGACCCCCGCCGGACAGGGTCACGGCCAGGTGCCCCTCATCTCTTTTGCAATCGGTGAACTCCAGCCCCTCCGGCAGCCAGTAGGGCAGCAGGCCGTGGGCAAGGTTTGCACGGTACAGGACCCGCAGCTGCCTGGGCAGCGGGCGGGGGATCTTGTTCTCCGGGTCCACGCCGATTATGAGCCGGGAGCCCAGGTCCAGAACGCTCAGCTCCGGCTCCTGGCCGGCAACGTAGGCTACGCCGCCTATGGCCACCATCACCGCAGCGGCGGCGGCTACCACCGCCCGGAAGACCCAGCCCCGGCGGTGCTCCCGCCCGGGCTTCACCTCGTCGCCGTAGATGGAGCCCCCGTCACCGTCCTGGGGAAGGTAGTTTTTCACGAAGCTCTTCCAGGCCTCCCTGCTGTCCCCGGTCTCGGGCAGGTCACCCCGGCTGCGGAGAAGCTCCAGAATATACAGAATCTCTTCCTCATCCAGCTCCTGCCGGGAATTCGCCTGGGAATCCCTGCGAAGGAGCTCCAAAAGCTCCCGGCTGCTCTTTTTTTCAAACCGTGTGCGGTCCCAGGGTGTAATGCTGTTCACTGCACAGCCTCCTATCAAAGCAATTTCCGGAACTTATCCCGGATGCGCTGCAGCCGTTTCTTGGCCGCCGCCAGAGAGATATCCAGCTCCCGGGCCGCCTCCAGAAGGCTGTAGCCCTCGGCCACCATTCTGACCAGCTTGAATTCCTCCGGGCTCAGGCTCTCTTCAACCGTAAGCCTCAGCTCCAGGTCGTCCCCGGCCGGTCCCTCCGTATCCAGGTCCTCCGGCCGCTGACCGACCTCCACAAGTCTGGCCATGGCCGCCTGGGCCCGGCGCATGTTGAAGACGACGTACTTGAGGCTGTTTACCAGCCACCCCTCCGGATTGGGGCTCGTCAGAAGCACCTCCGGCTTCGTGCAGGCGATGCGGAACACATCCTGCACCGCCTCCTCCGCCGTGGTCTGTCTGCCCAGCGCGTTTACGGCGTAGGCCATAAGGGGGGCGTACATTTTCAGATATATCTCTTCTATCCTGGCGCTCTGTTCGCCGGTGAGAGCCATGACGCAGCCCCCTTTCATAGAAATACAGGATAATTATATCAGCATTTCCCACATGTTTCAATAGAAACAAGCGTCTCCGCAGGCTTTTTCCTGCGGAGACCGGGCCGAAGCAAAAAGCTCCGGAAGCATTCTTCCGGAGCTCTCGGTTTATGCGGAGACCTCACGCCAGAGGGCCCCGTCGTACAGGGTCAGCTTTGTCTCGGCCTGGGCGGCGGTGTCCGCATCGTGGGTGATGAGTATTATGCCCCGGCCCTTCTTATGCTCGCTTTTCAGGAGCCGGAAGATTATCTCCCGGTTGACCGGGTCCAGGTTTCCCGTGGGCTCATCGGCCAGGATAAGGCAGGGATCCAGAATAAGGGCCCGGGCGATGGCCACCCGCTGCTTTTCGCCGCCGGACAGGGTGGTGACCCGCTGGGAGAGCAGGGGCCCCAGGTCCAGCATCTGCACCAGCTCGTCAAAGTCCTGGACCTTATTGTGGCGGTTATACAGTGTGGGCAGCATGATGTTTTCCCTGCAGCTCAGGGTGGGTATCAGGTTATAGGACTGAAAGATAAAGCCGATATTCTCCAGCCGCAGCCGGGAATAATCCACGTAATTCTTTATGAGGGTGCCGTTAAAATAGTACTGCCCGGCGTCATAGCCCTCCACAAGGCCCAGGATATTCAGCATGGTGGACTTGCCGGAGCCGGACTTTCCCACGATGCACACGTAGCTGGAGTTGTCCACCCGCAGGTTCACGTCCTTCAGTACCTCACGGGTATAGGACTTTTTCAGGTGCCTGAGTCTCAGGTCCAGCTCCTTCACTCCAGGTTCCCCCCTATCACGAAGCCGTAGCCGGAGTCGAAGTAGCTGCCCTCCTCCACGCCGGAGACGCAGATGGCGTTATTGTAGCCCTCACGGCCGATCTGGACCTCCACTTCCCTTAGGTAATAGCCGTCCTTGGTGACCTCACGCATATAGTATTTGCCGTTGTTCTTCTTATACACGCAGTCCTTGTTTATGACCAGCACGTTTTTCAGGGAGAGGCCCGTGTAAACGGTTATGTTGGCCTTCTCCCCCAGGCGGCGCTTGGCGGTGGGCACCCGCAGGAGGGTGGTTATGGTGCCGTCGGCGTTCCGCTGGAAGCTGGTGCGGACTATCTCCACATCCTCATTGCTGACGGTGAGCTTTACCGCCAGGTTCAGGCTGTCCAGGGCGGTGGTGGTGCAGTTCGTTTTGAACAGCAGGGGCTCCGGCAGCCGGACCCGGATATAGGAATTATCCTTGGCGGAGGCGGAGATGGATACGATGACCCCGTCCAGGGTGGAGACGATTTCCTCCCCCTGGTAGGTGCCCAGCACGTCGCCCTCATGTATCTCGGCGTTGTTGGAGACGTACCAGTGGATAAGGTTGGGCTTATCATAGCTCAGGGGCATTTCCGCATAGGTCTCGGAGACGAACTCGCCGGAGAGGGCCACGCTCTCCGCAATGGTGGTGCGGTAGGTGGCCAGAGGGGGGCCGTAGCTGGTCTCCTGGAGGGTGGGTATCTCCTGGACGGTGAAGCGGGAGGCCTCCTGGTCGCTTATCCGCATGATAAAGTACAGAGGCGCCAGCAGGATGGCGATTATCACCAGCCACAGGACCGCCTTAAGGACCTTTGTAAGGATTTTTATTATCTTTTCTTTCATCATATCCTCCTTATTCCGCTTTCAGGTACTCCACGATCTCCACCTGGGTGGAACGGTAGGCGAAGATGAGACTGAAGGCCACCGACAGGCTCAGGGCGCAGCCGGTGAACATCATGATGGAGTAGTTGCTCAGGTGCAGGTAGAAGAACGGCAGGGTGCCGTACTTATCAACGGGTATCTGCTGATAGATGAACTTATAGATTATGGCCACGTCCGCCACAAGGCCGATGGACAGCAGTATGTTCACCGCCATGACCATGAGCCCCTCGTAAAGGAACTGCCGGACTATGGCCCAGCTGGAGGCGCCGATGGCCCGCTTTACGCCGATTTCAAAGCGGCGTTCCGAAAGGGCGTTTGTGAAGCTGGAGTAAAGGTTTATGCTCATGAGTATCATGATGGCAATGGCGATGACCGCCTTGGTCCGCTCCTCCAGCTGCATCCGGTCCATGGCGTCGTTCTGGGTGTCCAGGTTGGCCCAAAGGGTCACGCTGAAGGTCTTGGCGGCCTCCTGGGCCCGCTTGGGGTTGTCGCTGAGGACCATTATCTGCACGGAGCTGTTCCGGGCGAAGTCCACCAGCTCCGGGTCCTCCTGGCTCATGACGGCGTAGCCGTTCGTGTAGCTCCCGTTTATCTCCAGAAGCTCCCTTGTGAGCTGTACCCGGTCGGAGCCCATGTATTTAATATAAGAATAATCCCGCTGGCCGGTGATTTTTACGGTGCCCACCACCTTCACCATCCGCCGGTAGCTGGCGGAGGTTCGGGTCTTGCTACTGTAAGTGGACATATCCAGGAAGAGAGTGGGCTCCTCCTTCTCCCCCAGCTTCAGGGCCTCAAAGATATCCGCATCCAGCAGCATCTCACCGGCGGCCAGGTGCACGTCCTCCGCCTGGCGGCCGTCCAGCCATTTTACCTCCGCCGCCCGGCCCGCCTGGAAAACCAGGGCCGGAACGTGGGCCGGCACAACAGCCAGGGTCACATAGGGCAGCCGGACCTTGGTGCCGTCGTCCAGGGCGTACTGGACCCGGTTCAGGCTGGTGCCCAGGGTCCGCAGGTAGTAAACCTCCGTGCCCTGAACCTTTTCCAGATGGTCCTTGAAGCCCATCAGGTTCAGGCCGGAGCGGCCGTAGGCGTAGAGCACCCGGCTGTCCAGGCTCATGGTGTAGGCATATTTGGTGTAAAAGGCCGAATCCGCATAGACCAGATACCCCAGAAGCAGACTGAAGGAAAGCACAATGGTCACGGAGAGCAGCACGTAGGTCTTCAGGGTACGGCCCACCATCCGCACTGCGTCCTTCAGAATTTTAAACGGTCCCTTCAAGCTCTCACCTCCCGGAAGTGTTTCCACGTCCATAATAGCAAAATAATGCTTCCCGGTCAAGGGGTGCAATTAACTTTCCGTAAAATCCTGCTCTGCCCCCCGAATTTATCCCCCTATATATAAAGACAGTCAAAGTCCGGAAATGTTACACCTTTTTTGAAAAATTTCCAAAAAAAATATCTGCCCCCGGCCGAAAGGGCCGGGGGCAGGCATAAAAAGCTTAGTTTCTGGGGTTCTTGATAGCAGCCTGAGCGGCAGCCAGACGGGCGATGGGAACACGGAAGGGGGAGCAGGACACATAGTCCAGGCCGATGGCGTGGCAGAACTCCACGGAGCTGGGGTCGCCGCCGTGCTCGCCGCAGATGCCGCAGTGGAGGGTGGGTCTCTCGGCCTTGCCCAGCTTGACGGCCATCTTCATGAGCTTGCCCACGCCGTCCTGGTCCAGCTTGGCGAAGGGATCGAACTCATAGATCTTGGCATCGTAGTA
>JAFPTE010000032.1 GCA_017400415.1 Oscillospiraceae bacterium | reverse complement strand
GGGTTTCCGGCCTTAACGGCACCACCGCAAAGAACATAGTCGCCTACCGGGAGGAAAATGGCCCCTTCTCCGCCAGGACGGAGCTCAAAAAGGTACCCAAGCTGGGGCCCAAGGCCTTTGAGCAGTGCGCCGGCTTCCTGCGGGTGCCCGGCGGCAGGAACGTTCTGGACAACACCGCCGTCCACCCGGAGAGCTACGAGGCCGTGAAGGCCCTGCTGGCGGAGACCGGCTACACCCTTAAGGACGTGGCCGACGGCACCATCCGGGACCTGCCCGGCAAGGTGAAGGCCGCCGGAACCGTGGACCTGTGCAGAAAGCTTGGCATAGGCGAGCCCACTCTGAACGACATCATAAACGAGCTTATGAAGCCCGGCCGTGACATCCGTGACTCCCTGCCCCAGCCCATACTGCGGAAGGACGTTATGGACATAGCCGACCTTAAGCCCGGCATGAAGCTCATGGGCACGGTACGGAACGTCATCGACTTCGGTGCCTTCGTGGATATCGGCGTCCACCAGGACGGTCTTGTGCACATCTCCGAGATTGCGGACCGGTACATCAAGCACCCCTCGGAGGTGCTGAGCGTGGGCGATATTGTGGAAGTGGTTGTCACGGAGGTGGACGAGAAGCGGCACCGCATCGGCCTTTCCATCAGGAAGGCCAGGGAGGGAAAGTAAAATGTCATTTACCGATTTCATCATCAACGCCATGTTCGCCTCTTCCGATAAGAAGCGGGACGCAGGGCTCACCATCCCGGAGGATGTGGAGTACATCCGGGACCTGCGCTACGGCGGCAACGCCAAATACAACACCCTGCATCTGACCTGGCCCAAGGGCGCAGGCGGCAGGCTCCCCACCCTGGTCAGCGTCCACGGCGGGGCCTACGTCTACGGCACGGCGGAGCTTTACAGCCTGTACTGCGCCTCCATGGCCCAGCGAGGCTTCTGCGTGGTGAATCTGAACTACCGCCTGGCCCCGGACTACACCTTCCCTGCACCCCTGGAGGATATAAACGCCGCCATGGACTGGCTTGTGAAAAACGCCGACAAGTACCCTGTTGACCCGGAGAACGTCTTCTTCGTCGGTGACTCCGCCGGGGCACAGCTTGCCAGTCAGTACGCCGCCATCTGCACGGACCGGGAGTATCAGGACATCATGGGCATCTACCCGCCCCGGTTCACCCTCCGGGCCCTGGGTCTCAACTGCGGCATGTACGACCTGAAAAAGTCCGCCTTCGGCAGCAAGTACCTGGCCTCCTACTTTACGAAGGATCCGGCCCGATTCGGAGAAAAGCTGGATGTGCTCTCCCACATCGGCCCCGCCTATCCCCCGGCCTACCTGTTCACCGCACCGGGCGACTTCCTGCTGACGGAGTGCGACCCCTTCGCCGCCCTCCTGCGGAGCCGCGGGGTCCACTGCGAGTACCGCATCTACGGCGACAAGAACACCGGCCACGTTTTCCACCTGAACATGCGCTCCGACCTGGCAAGGCAGGCCAATGACGACGAGGCCGGATTCCTGATGAGGTATTACAGAAGCAGCAATTGATAAAAATGAAAGACAGTGAAAAGAAAATGACGAGAATACTTTTCGTCTGCCACGGGAACATCTGCCGGAGCCCCATGGCGGAGTTTTACATGAAGGACCTGGTGAAGAAGGCAGGGCTGGAGGATGAGTTTTACATCGCCTCCGCCGCCACCAGCACGGAGGAGATCGGAAACCCGGTCTATCCCCCGGCCCGGGCCATGCTCCTGCGCCACGGCATAAACCCGGCGGGCAAAAAAGCCCGCCAGATGACGCCGGCGGACTACGGTGCCTTCGACCTGCTCATAGGCATGGATGGGGCCAACATCCGCAGCATGCAGCGTATTTCCGGCGGGGACCCTGAGGGCAAGATTAAAATGCTCCTGGACTTTACCTCCCGGCCCGGCCCCGTGGCGGACCCCTGGTACACCGGGGACTTCCAGGCCACCTGGGAGGATGTCTCCGAGGGCTGCCAGGGCATTCTAAAATCTATAAGGACATGAAAAATCCCTCGTCAAAGGAGACGAGGGGGTTTTTTCTTTATTTAAGTGAAATGGGGGGCTTTGCCTCGTTGGGGGTACGGGCGCTCTTGCGGCCCTCCGGGCGAATCTCCCCGGCAGCCAGCAGGCTCCGCTTGGTGAGGGTGGGGCCCACCAGCTCATAGAACAGCACGGAGAACAGCACCACGTTCCGGACCATGGCCCCGTCGGAGAGGTTGGCGGCTGTAATTGCCATGCCCAGGGCCACGCCGGCCTGGGGCAGCAGGGTTATGCCCAGGTGCTTCTTTATTTCCTCGCTGCAGCCGGTCATGGCGCTGGACAGATATGCGCCGGTTATCTTGCCGGTGGAGCGGAAGATTATGTAAATTACGCCGATGAGCAGCACCATGGGGTTGCTGAGGACCCGAAGGTCCAGCTCGGCGCCGGAGAGCACGAAGAACAGGATGTTGATGGGGCCGGTCCAGCGCTCAAGGCGGTCCATAAGCTCCTGGCTGGTGGGGCAGATATTGCAGAACACCGTGCCGGTCATCATGGCCACCAGGAGCAGGGAGAAGCCGAACTTCACCCCGGCGATTTCAAACTCCAGCATGGAGGCGCCCACCACCAGCATGACCGTAGCCACGGTGATGGACATACGCTTGGAACGGGAGTGGAAGAGCTTTTCCACGGCGTTCAGGGCGATGCCTGCCAGGGCGCCGATGCCCAGGGACAGGACGATTTCGATGATAGGCTCCAGCACCACGCTGACAACGCTGATTGACCCGGCCTCCAGGGCCTGCGCAATGCCGAAGGACAGGGAGAACAGCACAAGACCCACGGCGTCGTCAATGGCCACCACCATCAGCAGGAGCTTTGTGAGGGGGCCTTCCGCCTTGTACTGCCGGACCACCATGAGGGTGGCGGCGGGAGCCGTGGCGGCGGCGATGGCGCCCAGGGTAATGGCGGAGGAGACGGAGATAAGGTCCGGCCGGATAAGGTGGAGCACCACCAGGGCCAGGTCCACAATGACGGTGGTTATGACCGCCTGGAGGATGCCCACGGTGATGGCCTGCTTGCCCATGTGCCTGAGCTCGGACACCCGGAACTCATTGCCGATGGTGAAGGCGATGAAGCCCAGGGCCAGCTGGGAGACAATATTGAAGGAGCCCACCTGCTCCAGGCTGGAAAAGCCCACCCCGGGGATTTTCAGCAGTCCCAGGCAGAAGGGGCCCAGAAGAAGGCCCGCAATCAGGTACGCAGTAACTGCCGGGAGATTCACAAGCTTTGCAAGCCGGCTCATCATAAGGCCGGCCACCAGTGCTACGGACAAAGAGATAAGTATCTCGCTCATAACGGTTTCACCTTTACTTTTTATTCCTGTGTATGATATCACATCAGAAAAAAGTATCAACGGCAAAACCTAATAAAAAAAGGGCGCAAAAAGGCGGGCATCTCGACAAAATGGAGGCCCGCCGGTTTATTTATTTGTAATTCAGGGTTCTGGCCGCATTGAGAACGCAGAGCACCAGAACGCCCACGTCCGCAAATATGGCCTCCCACATGGTGGCCATGCCCAGAATGCCCAGGCCCAGCACAATGACCTTGGTGAGAATCGCAAAGGCGATGTTCTCCGTGACGATGCGGTT
>JAFPTE010000031.1 GCA_017400415.1 Oscillospiraceae bacterium | reverse complement strand
GTGCCTCCCTCCAGAGCGGCGATTTTTGCGGCCACGGTGTCGCAGGTGGGGTTCTGGAGCCGGGAGTAGAAGTAGCCCGTGGCCTCCAGGTCGAAGAGCTTGCCCATGTCCTCCGAGGTGTCGTATTTAAAGGTGGTGCTCTGAATTATAGGTATGCTGCGGGGCTCGCCGTTTTTCGGGGTGTAGCCCGCCTGAACGCACTTGGTGCCGATTCCTTTTTCCATGTTCTCAGCCTCCGATTAAAAATTGCTTCCCTTAATAATACCACGGTTTTCACCTTGGCGCAATATCAGATATCCGCAAAATCCGTGTCCAGGGCACAGCGGTAGGCGTACTCCGGCCGCAGGGCGGTCAGCTCGCCCACAACCTTGTCCGCCAGGGCCCGGCGGTCCTTTTCGTCGAAGCTCACCACCAGGTCGAACCGGGCGGTCTTCGTCTTCTTGTCCAGGTAAAAGCCGTGGACCTCCAGAACGTTCCCGTGGGCCATGGCGGTCCTCGTCACCAGGTCCCGGAGGGCGGCGGACTCCTCGTCTGCCTGTACTGCGTAGACGCCCACGGCGGTCATGATGACCCCGTGCTTTTTGTATATCTCCACGCTCATGGCCCGCTGGAGCTCGTCCAGATCCGCTGCCGTCAGGGACTGGGGCACCTCCACGTGGACGGAGCCCGTGTAGGCGTCCGGGCCGTAGTTATGGAGCACCAGGTCGTGAGCCCCCACCACGTTGGGGAAGGAGGCGGCAGTATCCCGGATGGCCCGTGCCAGCTCCGGCTCCGCCCGCTCGCCCAGGATGCGGGAGAGGGTCTCCCGGAGCATGCCGATGCCGCTTTTGATGATGACGAGGGAGATAACGGCGCCCAGCCAGGCCTCCAGGGAGATTTTGGTGAAGATGAAGAAGATGGCCGCCGCCAGAGTGGAGGCGGAGATGACGGAGTCCAGGGTGGCGTCCTCGCCGGAGTTTATAAGGGAGTCGGAGTTGACCTTTTTGCCCACGCTCCTCGTGTAGAGGCCCAGGACTATCTTCACGGCAACGGCGGCGCCCACGATAATGAGGGCGGGCAGGGAGTAGTCCGGGGTCTCCGGCTGGATTATCTTCTTGACGGACTCCACCAGGGAGGTTATGCCGGCGTAGAGCACCAGGATGGAGATTATCATGGCGGTCAGGTACTCGATCCTGCCGTAGCCGAAGGGGTGCTTTTTGTCCGGCTCCTTGGCGGCCAGACGGGTGCCCACGGCGGTGATGACGGAGGAGGCGGCGTCGGACAGGTTGTTGACGGCGTCCAGGACAATGGCAATGGAGCCGGAGATGATGCCCACGGCGGCCTTGAAGCCGGCCAGAATGAGGTTTGCCAGTATGCCGATGATGCTTGTGCGGATTATCACTCTGCTGCGGGATTCGGAGTTTTCCATTTTCAGTTCCTTTCGCGGAATTTTTCACTATTATAATACTGATTCCCCGCCGGCGCAATAGCCAAAGAAGCACGAAAACCCGGTTTTCAAAACCGGGCTGCGGTGATATAATGATAAAAAAGCAAGGGGGGAAGGCCGCTTGGTACCCGAAAACGTGACAATTGAACTGCGCTGGAGCCTTCTTGGGGCGGATAAGGCGCCCTGCCGCCGGACTCTCGGCCTGGACAGGGACCGGCAGACGGCGGAGCTTACCGTCAGCAGCGGAGCGGGAGCTGTGAGCAGGACCGTGCTGACCGTTCCCGGCGGCGTAGGCCGCCTTCTGGATACGGTCCAGGCGGAGGAGCTCTGCGCGCCGGTCATATCACCGGAGTACTGCGGCGTCTCACAGATGGGTGACTGGGCCGTCACCGCCACGGCCTGGGGCCGGAGCTGGTCCGTCTCCGGCAAGCTCCATGAGGGCGGCGTGAGCCGGGCGCTTCTGGATTTTTCCCGCCGGGCGGGGCTCTTTCTGAGCTTTTACGGCGGCGCAGGCTGGGAGGTTTCCGTGCCCCTGCTGCCCAGGCCCGGGGAGCTGACCTTTATCTCCGTGTCCTTTTCTCCCGGGGGCAGGCGCTATACCTACCTGTGCGAGCAGAGAGACGTGGCCCCGGGGGACCTTATGACCGTGCCCGTCGGGGACGGGGGAGAGGTGAAGGCCGCCCGGGTGGAGGAGGTGCTGTACCGCCTGCCGGAGGATGCGCCGTACCCACTGGAGAAGACCAGAACCGCCCTGGGCTTCTCCGGCGGCGTGGCCCCGGAGGAGAACGGGGAGGGCGCCGAGCCCCTGGAAAAGCTCAGCCACCTGCGGTTTCTGCTGCGGGACTTTAACGTGACCCAGGCCCGGGAGGGGCGGCTTCTCACGGTGGAGAGCCCGGCCGGGTATGACCTGGAGCTTATGCTGGAGCATAACTTCGGCCTGCGGCTGGGTCCCCTGGAGAAGCGCTACGGCCCCTCGGACCGGGGCTATGACCGGCTGGTGCGGGACGTGATGCTCTTTCTGACGGGCCGGGCCCTGTCCGTGGCCCTGGAGACGGAGGAGGGAACGGTGTGCCGGGATATTGTGGAGGCCCAGGCCAGCCCCCTGCCCTACGTTCTGGAGCTGGCGGAGAAGCTGCATCCCACCCCCGCCCAGCGCCGTGCCCTTCTGGCCCGGGGCGGCTTTGTCTCCGTGGCCGCCTGGGGGAAGGAGACTGTGAAGATAGATTTGTGAGGGTGAATCGGACCGGCAATCCCTCAGTCAGCCTTGCGGCTGACAGCTCCCTTTACACAAGGGAGCCAAAGGACGCTCCCGGTCTTTAAAGCCTTCCCCTCAAGGGGAAGCCTAAGGGGGGATAAATCCGGCCTGAAGGAAACCCTTTTGCGGGTGGATGAATAACGCAAATCCCGGGGCTGAGCTCAGCCCCGGGAATATTTTTCACTTGCCCAATACCCTCATTATAATGTTTCTGTGGGCCTTCATGGCGCCAACGGGGCAGAACTCCTGGCAGCAGAAGCAGTGGATGCACTGGTTCCGGTCGATGCGGGGCCTTTTGCCCTCCATGGTGATGGCCCGGGCAGGGCAGATGGAGGCGCACTTGCCGCAGCCGATGCACTCCCGGCCCGTGACCTGGGGCCGGGGGGTCATGATGCCCCGGGCAGCTTTGTCCGCAAGCCTTCCTATGGGCCCGTCCCCCAGAAGAAGGAAAACCACGCTCCCCTGGGCGGGCACGGTTTTGAAGTCCTTCACTGCAAAGTCCGCCGGGCTTCCCGCCGTGCTTATTTTCTCTCTGCTCCCTATAAGCCCCCGCCTCTGAGCCGCCGCCAGGGTGGGGACGCTTTTTATATCCAGGCCTATAAGCTCCGCCGCAACGGCGTCCAGCTCGTGGCCGCTTTGCGCCGCCAGGAGGCAGCCTATGGGCCGTGGCGTGCACTGGGTGGGGCCGTTGCCCTCCATGGCGATTACGGCGTCGCAGATGCACAGCCGGGGCTTCCAGTATTCGTAAAGATCCACCAGCACGTCCGCAAAGTCCTCCGCCTTTGGATAGCGGTAGTGGTACTCCGGCTTCCGGGTGCCGGGGATGGTGCCGAAGAAGTTCTTGACGGCGCACGTCATGCCCATCATGCCGTGGCTTTTCAGCTTGCACAGGTCGATGATAACGTCGGCGTTTCTGAGCCAGGCCGTGGCCGTGAAGCGCTTTGCCTGAACGGCGTCCGGGTTTTCGATTTCCGCCTGGGAAAAGTCGTCATTGAGCCTGGCGCCGAACTCCTCCGCCTTCGTCATGCCGCACTGCTCGTAAACGTGCTTCAGATAGGCGGCCCTGAAAACTCCCCCGGGGCTGTCGCCGATTATCACTTCGGCGCCCCGCTCCCGCAGAAGCTCCGTCAGGGCGCAGACCAGGGCCGGGTGGACCGTGGCGGCCCTTTCCGGGGCCATTGGGGAGACCAGGTTGACCTTTACGGCAACGGTCATGCCCGCCTCCACAAAGTCCAGGCCGCCGATACTCTCCAGGGCGGAGATAAGGGCGGAGCGGACAAGGGAATAGTCGTAGCTCTCGCAGGGAACAATTGAAACCATCTTACGCCTCCGGGAATGTGAAAATCTCACCGTGCTGTTATGAGGCTATTATAGCGTGACCGGCTGCAAATGTCCATACAAAGGCCCCGAAATCAGAGGATTTCGGGGCCGCAGTGTTTTTCAGAAGCCCACCCGGGCTTTTTTCTTCATAAGCTTTTCACTGAATTCTTTTTCTGCGGAGGCTGCCAGGAAGTCCTCTGCCGTCAGCTCAATGGAGTCCCTTCCGGCCAGGGCAGCCCGCAGGGCACCCTTGGACCAGGTGCGTTCATAGAGGTTCCGTACGAAGCGGGCGTTGGCAAACTCCTTGGACTGGATGTAATCCTCGCTCAGGCTCTCAAAGTACTCCTTCGCCGCAGACTCCAGACCCGCCGTATAGCCGAAGTGCTTTCGCACCATGAGCATGTATATCTCGAAAAGCTGCCGCCTTGTGTAGCTGGGGAAGCTTATAAGGTAGGGCATGCGGCTGCGAAGGCCGGCGTTGCCCTCCATGAGGGTGTCCATATCCTCCGTGTACCCGGCCATGATGACCAGCATATCATCCCGGTGGTTTTCCATCTCGGAAATGAGGGTGGTCAGGGCCTCCTTGCCGTAGTCTGCAGTGTGGGTGTCCCCCTCGTAGAGGGCGTAGGCCTCGTCAATGAACAGAACGGAGCCGTAGGCGTCCCGGCAGATGGAGGCGGTGCGCACTGCCGTCTGGCCCACGTACTCGGCACAGAGGCTCCGGGCGCTGTACTCCATAAAGCCCCCCTTCCGCAGTATGCCCTCCTGGCGGAATATGCGGCCGATTATCCGGGCCACGGTGGTCTTGCCGGTGCCGGGATGACCCACAAAGCGCATATGTATGCATGGCCGGTCCAGCTTCTCGTCCTTCATGGCCAGCTTCACCTGGGCCACGATCTCCCGGACCCGGGCGGCGATTTCCTCCATGCCGATAAGCTCCCCCAGCTCCGCATAGCCGTCCTTCTGGCTTACGGGGGCGGCAAAGCCCTCGTCCAGGTCCCAGGGCAGAAGCCTTGCGGTGTCGGGATTGCCGCCCTGGAGCCGTACCCGGGCGTCGTGGAACGCCTTTTTAAGGACCATCTCGTCCGCCAGCTTCTCCGCAGTCACAAAGCCGTAAAACCTTCCGTCGCTCTTTTCCCGCAGGAGACGGGAGAAGAAAAGGTCGAATATCCCCATGTCCGGGTCCAGCCCCATGGCCCGCAGCCGGTCCCACAGAAGCTCCGCCAGCACGGCGTTGTGGAGGGGAGGCACCTGCACCACCTGCAGGAGCATCACGTCCTCCAGAAGCTCCGTCACCCGGTCCAGGGCATTTTTCTCCAGGAAGGGCACCCGGAACACCATGACGATCTCCTCCTGGTACCTCCTGAGCCGCTGCAGGAAGCTGCGGAGCAGGTCGTCCTTCTCGCCGGAGAGAAACCAGCTTATGTCTATGCCCACGGTGCCGCAGTCGTTACAATATCCCGATTGGAACTTATCCAGCAGATCGTCGGCGGCGATGTACTCCCCGCCGGTCTCCAGGGCGATTTTGAACTCGTCATACTTGCTCCTGGCCTCGGACTGGTCCTCGTAGGCGCCGATGCGCCGGAGAAAGTTGCCCATGGAGCTCACAAGGGTCGTATAGCCGCAGCCCGGGTCTATGGCCAGCAGGATGCTCTGCCTGCACAGGGCGGACAGGGCGCCGTTGGAGGCCAGAATGGGTGCGGCGGTGTATATATCGCAGCAGAGGCGCTGATAATCCGGAACGCCGAAGAGGCCGCCCAGGACTTCAGTCATAAGCTCGCCCCGGTCCCCCTCCTCGTAGGGCACAGGCAGCACCCGGACAGGAACGGATCCGGCGGCAGCCTCAATTGCCATGCAGCACCGGTCCATATCCGGGGCCGTCAGGCGGACCAGGCCGAAGGTGAAGCGGCACATGACGGGCAAGGCCCTGTACTTTGCGGGTATGGCGGCAAAGATGCTCTGGAAATACGCTCCCCACTGGGAAAGACGCTCCAGTGCGTAGTCAGGCTCCACGGATACTCTTGCGACAAATTCAGGCATAACAAAACCCTCCCGGCCCCGAATTGCCTTTTCATAATAACACAGCCCTGGGGATTATTCAATCGGTTTCGGGCAATATGCAGGATTAATTCTTGAAAAAACCGGCCTGCGGGGTGTACAATAGGCCCATAAGAATTACGGGAGGCACGAGCATGAAAACAATTGACGTGACGGCCCTGGGCGAGCTTCTGGTGGACTTTACTCAAAGCGGAACGAGCCCCCGGGGCAACCCCATACTGGAGGCAAACCCCGGCGGAGCCCCCTGCAACGTGCTGGCCATGCTGCGGAAGCTGGGCCGGAGCTGCGCCTTTATAGGCAAGGTGGGGCAGGACTTTTTCGGGGACATGCTGGCGGGGACGGTGCAGGACCTGGGCATAGATATCCAGGGCCTGCGGCGGGATTCCCAGGTCCCCACGACCCTGGCCTTTGTCCACACCCTGGCCGGCGGGGAGCGGGAGTTCAGCTTTTACCGCAGTCCCGGGGCGGACGTGACTCTGACGGAGGCGGAGCTGGACCGGGATCTTCTGACCGGGTGCCGGATCTTCCACTTCGGCTCCCTCTCCCTGACAAACGAGCCTGCCCGCAGGGCAACCTGCAGGGCAGTGGAGCTTGCCCGGCTGGCCGGCGCAGTCATCTCCTTTGACCCAAACCTGCGGCCGCCCCTCTGGGGCAGCCTGTCGGAGGCCAGGGAGCAGATAGCCTGGGGCCTGGGCCAGTGCCATGTGCTGAAAATCTCCGATAACGAGCTGGAATTCATGACCGGCTGCAGTGACTTTGACCGGGGCGCCGCCCTGCTGCGCCGGGCCTATCCCCAAATCCGGCTCATGACCGTGACCGCCGGGGCCGGGGGCAGCTATGCATATTGGGAGGGCCTGCGGGCCTATGAGCCCATATTCGATATTGACGGCGTCATTGAGAAGACCGGCGCCGGGGACACCTTCTGCGCCTGCGTCCTCAGCTTCGTGCTGGAAAGGGGTCTGGAGGGGCTGGACGGAGAGGAGCTTTCCTCCATGCTCCGCTTTGCCAACGCCGCCGCCGGCCTTGTGACAACGAAGAAGGGGGCCCTTAAGGTCATGCCGGCAAGGGAGGATATTGAGCGCCTGCTCCGGTGACAGATGCCCGAAGGGGCGGAGCATATTGCAAAACCGTGCTGCCGTGGGGCAAGGCTGCGACGGCAAAGTTGATGTTTTCGGAAAAAGGGGTAGAATACCGGAAAAAGCTTCCGGAGGTGCGAAGAGTATGGAGAAGAAAAAGAAAAGGGGCCTTCCCCTGTGGGCAAAGCTCCTCATTATTGTTCTGGCGCTTATTGCGGCCTTTCTGGCCTTTTCGCTCATAACCATCCGCTTCTTCGTGGGGGATTCCCTGACTCTCCAGGGTACCCTTGCCATGGCCGGCTACGGGGGCTTTCAGCTGCCGGAATGGTATAAGAATCTGGTCCTGAATGTGGATCGGTCCTATCCGGGCCTGCCTCAGCTCCCCACGGACCCGGCCCGCCGGGGGGATATGCTGGCGGATTATGAGAAATACATGTACGGCCGGACCCCCACGGAGGGCTTCGACACGGGCTTTGAGGTCATATCCTCGGAGGAGGTGTTCTCCGGCAGGGGAGAGAAGCGCACCGTGCGCATAACCGTCTCCAACGACCGGGGCAGCTTTTCC
>JAFPTE010000030.1 GCA_017400415.1 Oscillospiraceae bacterium | reverse complement strand
GTCGGAGAAGTCCGCCCCGCCCTGGATATCCTTGCCGTAGGAGTTCACGTTCTGGCCCAGAAGGGTGATGTCCTTATACCCGGCGGCCACCAGGCCCCGGGCCTCGGAGAGTATATCCTCCTCCGTGCGGCTGCGCTCCCTGCCCCGGACGTGGGGCACGATGCAGTAGGTGCAGAAGTTGTTGCAGCCGTACATGATGGAGAGCCAGGCCTTCACGCTGCCGTCCCGGTGGAGGGGCAGACCCTCCGCAATGGCCCCCTCGGAGCTCTCCACGGCGAAAATGCGGCCGCCCTTCGTCAGGACCTTTTTCAGAAACTCCGGGAATCTCCACAGCTCGTGGGGCCCGAAGACCATGTCCACGTGCCGGTAGCTCTCCCTGACCCGCTGGGCAACGTGGGGCTCCTGGGCCATGCAGCCGCAAAGGCAGATAATCTGCCCGGGCTTATTGCGCTTGGTGTGGACCAGGGCGCCCAGGTTCCCGAAGACCCGCTGCTCGGCGTGCTCCCGGATGGCGCAGGTGTTGATGACGATAACGTCCGCCTCCGCCTCGCTGCCCGTGAGCTCATAGCCCATCCTGAGCAGCATGCCCCGTATCTTTTCGCTGTCCGCCTCGTTCTGCTGGCAGCCGTAGGTGTCCACCAGGCACAGGGGCCTTTCGGGCAGGGCGGAGGTTATTTCCGCCACCTCTTCCATTATAGTTTCCTGCTTCTTAAGCTCAAGAGCAGGTATTTCGGTTCTTTTGTACGCCACGTCGCTGTTCTCTCCTGTCTTATGCTGGAGTTTTTTAAATCTTCCCCGGTATTTTAACAAAAAATTATGGATTTTACAATGCCAATCGTGTATAATTACGGTGAATATTTATATGGAAGCGGAGGGAGACCCATGAAAAACCTTGTCATCGACAAAACCGCCGTTAAAAATAACCTGGCAATAATCAAAGCCAAGGCCAAGGGCGCAGAGATAATTGCGGACCTGACCTCGGACGCCTTCGGCATGGGCCTTGTGGAGACCGCCCGCATGATGCGGGATGAGGGAGTGGGCGTTTACGCCGTCTCTGACCCCCGGGACGCCGCCAAGCTCCGCTCTGCGGGCTTTACCCAGGAGAGGATCATGATGCTCCGCTCCACGGCGGACTCCCGGGAGCTTTCGGAGCTCATCGACCTGGGGGTCATCTGCACTGTGGGCAGCTATGACGCCGCCGTGGCCATAAACGGCATTGCGGAGGAGCGGAAAACCGCCTGCGAGGTCCAGATAAAAATCGACACGGGCCTGGGCCGCTACGGCTTCATCCCCTCGGAAATCGACAAAATCGCCTCCATCTACAAGTATATGCCGAACCTTGCCATCGTGGGCGTCTTCTCCACCTACTCCCAGAGCTGGAAGAGCGAGCGCATAACCCGGCAGGAGTTTGAGACCTTCCAGCAGGTGGTGGACAAGCTCCGCCAGCTGGGCATCGAGGTGACCTATACCCATATTGCGGACTCCGCCGCCCTCTTCAAATATGACTTCGGCCAGCTGGACGCCGCCCGGGTGGGCACTGCCCTCTGCGGCCGGGTGGCCGGCTCCGTGGTGCCGGGGCTCACCAAGGTGGGCTATATCGAGGCCGGCGTGGAGGAGGTGGGCTGGTTCCCCAAGGGCCACCGGGTGGGGGACAGGATCATGAAAAAGGCCAGCCGCCTGGCGGTCCTCAGCGTGGGGTTTTACCACGGCTTCGGGGTCAACCGCATCGACTATGAACGCAGCATTTTTGATATTCTGAAGTCCCGGAAGAGGGCCCCCGCCGTGAAGTTCAAGGGCCAGCGGGTGAAGATAGTGGGCCGCATCGGCATCCAGCACACGGTCATCGACGTGACGGACCTGGAATGCTCCGTGGGCGACGTGGTGTATATGGACGTGGACCCGGTGAACGTAAAGGGCCTGAACGTGGTT
>JAFPTE010000029.1 GCA_017400415.1 Oscillospiraceae bacterium | reverse complement strand
TCCTCCGGGGCGGTATCCTCCGTCAGGAGGCGGCCGCACTCCGCCTTGAAGACCTCCACGGCCATGGCGCTGGCCACATTTCCGGCCTTGGCGCCGCCCATGCCGTCGCAGACCAGCAGGACCACGGGTGCCATTTCAGAGATATAAAAGGCGTCCTGGTTCTGCCGCCGGACCCGGCCCACATCAGTTTTTCCGAAGAGTTCCATAATAATCACTCCACATTTTCTGAGCTTTTTTCCAGTTCACGCTTCCGGCGGAGCTGACCGCAGGAGGCGCTGATATCCGGCCCCAGCTTCCGCCGGACCGTTACGTTGATGCCGTTTTCCTCCAGAACTGCCATGAAGGCCCGGAGGTTTTCCGGCTTCGAGGGCTTCAGGGGGCTCTCCTCCACCTGGTTGAGGGGGATGAGATTCACATGGGACCCGGTGCCCCGCAGAAGGGCGGCAAGCCGCTGGGCGTGGGCCCGGGAGTCGTTCACCCCGTCTATCATGGCGTACTCAAAGCTTATGCGCCGGCCGGTTCTGTCGAAGTATCTGCGGCAGGTATCCATGAGCTTTTCAACGCCGCAGCTGCGGTTTACGGGCATTATCTTATTCCTTGTAACGTCATCCGGGGCGTGGAGGGACACGGAAAGGGTCAGCTGCAGGTCGTTCTCCCCCAGCCTGTCAATGCCGTCCGTGAGCCCGCAGGTGGACAGGGAAATATGGCGCATACCGATATTCATGCCCTCCGGATCGTTCACAAGCCGCAGAAAGCGCAGCACGTTATCGTAGTTATCCAGGGGCTCACCGATGCCCATCATGACGATGTTGGAGATGGGCAGGCCCGAATCCCGCTCCGAGTACATGACCTGGTCCAGAATTTCCGAGGCTGTCAGGTTCCGCACCTTGCCGCCGATGGTGGAGGCGCAGAAGGCGCAGCCCATCCGGCAGCCCACCTGGGAGGAAACGCAGACCGTGTTGCCGTGCTTATACCGCATGATGACGGTCTCCACGGCGTTGCCGTCCCGGAGCTCCCAGAGATATTTGGTGGTGCCGTCCAGCCCCGATACCTGCTTCCGCAGGACCCTGGGGGTGTAAATATAGTACTCCTCACCCAGCCGCTCCCGCAGGGCCTTGGGGATGTTTTTCATATCCTCAAAGCTCCCGATGGGGCCCCGGAGCCACTTATAAACCTGCTTTGCCCGGAAGGCGGGCTCGCCCAGGTCCGCAAGGACAGAGCTTACCTCCTCCGGCAGCAGGCTTTTTATATCCTTTTTCTCAGCTTGCATATGAAAAATCCGTCCGTTCCGGCGGTGTCCGGAAGAATGGTGACCATACCGCCGTTTTCTCCGAAGGCGGAGGGCATGGTAAAGCTCTCCGGCACAAAATCCGGCCTCTGGCGAAGAAGCTCCTCCGCCACGTCCTCGTTCTCCTGTCTGCGCACGGTGCAGGTGGAGTACAGAAGCACCCCGCCGGGCCGCACGGCCTCCGCCGCCGCAGCCAGAATCCGAAGCTGCACCTGGGGAAGTCTTTCAAGCTCCTCCGGCTTCTTGTAGCGTATCTCCGGCTTCTTGGCCATGACCCCCAGTCCGGAGCAGGGTGCGTCGCAGATGACCGTATCCCAGGCGCCCCGGTCCTCCTGCCGGGGAAGTCCCCCGTCAGAGGCGGCAGTCTCAATAATATCGATACCCAGCCGCCGGGTGCCGCTTTCCACAAGGCCCAGCTTCTTTTCGCTTATGTCGCGGGAGGAGACAAGCCCCTCGTTTTCCATCATAATCGCTGCGGCAAAGCTCTTGCCGCCGGGGGCGGAGCACATATCCAGGACCCGGCTGCCCCTCTCCGGCGATGCGGCCTTCACTGCCAGCCAGGCGGCCCCGTCCTGCACGTACACAAGTCCCCTTCTGAAGGCCTCCAGGCTCTCCAGAGAGCCGGTGCCTGCGGCCAGCAGGATATTCCCGGAGACCGCAGAGGTCTCCGCCGTTACCCCCGCCTCTCGGAGGAGATCAAGGGCCTCCCGGGGGGTGGTTTTAAGGGTGTTCACCGCCAGGGAGACAGGCCGTGCCTCATTATCCGCCCGAAGGACGGCCTCCGTCCGCTCCGCACCGAAGCGGCCCAGAAGCTCCTCCACAATCCACCGGGGGTGGCTGTATTCTATTGAAAGCTCCGTGGCCCTTGTATCGGCCCGGACCTTTTCAAGGTCATTTATGTTCTGGGGCAGCTTCCGCAGAACGGCGTTAACGAGCCCTGCAGCCCCCGGGGCCCGGCGCTTAGTTATCTCCACGGCCTCCGAAACGGCGGCCCGGGCGGGCACCCGCTCCAGAAACCAGAGCTGATAGGCGCTGACTCTCAGTATTTCCAGGACTATGGGCTCAAAATAGCCCGTGCTCCTGCCGGAAATCCGCTCCAGATGCCAGTCGATAAACAGCTGGTTCTGCAAAACCCCGGCGCACAGCCGCAGGGCCAGGGCCAGGTCCCGGGGGTGAGGCAGCTCCCCGGCGGCGGAGGTTATGACCATATCCGGTCTGGCGCCCCGCCTGCGGTAGGCCAGGAGGCCGTTTACCGCCGCCTCTCTGGCGCTCAGCGGCATAGGGGGTGCCCTCTCAGATAGTCGGCGGCGGACATTCTCTTGCCGCCGGGGGCCTGGAGCTC
>JAFPTE010000028.1 GCA_017400415.1 Oscillospiraceae bacterium | reverse complement strand
GTTGAGTCCGGAGACGGCTTTGAAAAGTTCCGGGGCGTCAGCGATATCAAGGGCTGGCTTATGAGCAAGTAAGTTACACCAAAAAACTGAAGGGCAGGACCCGGTGCCTGCCCTTTTTTCGCAAAGGAGACGTCTATGTACGATGTGATTGTTGTGGGCGGAGGCCCCGCCGGCATGACTGCGGCCCTCTATGCCCAGAGAAACGGAAAAAGCTCCCTTGTCATTGAGAAGGCCGGCTTCGGCGGCCAGATAACCCATTCGCCGAAGGTCGAAAATTTCCCGGGAATGCTCTCCCTGTCCGGCAATGAGCTTGCGGATAAGATGCTTGAACAGATTCTGGCACAGGGGGCGGAGATCGAGATCTCCGCCGTTACCGAAATCCGTGACCTGGGCGATAAAAAGCTTGTGCTTACGGAGGACGGCGGCAGCTTTGAGGGGAAGACCGTCATTATAGCCTCCGGCGTCAGGCACCGCATGCTGGGACTTCCCGGCGAGGAGGACCTGGTGGGGGAGGGAATAAGCTTCTGTGCCGTGTGCGACGGGGACTTCTACGCCGGAAAAACCGTATGCGTGGCCGGCGGCGGCAACTCCGCCCTGCAGGAGGCGGTGCTCCTGAGCGAGAAGTGCAGAAAGGTCATCATGCTCCAGGACCTGGATTTCTTCACCGGCGAGGGAAAGCTCCAGGAGGTGCTGTTCTCCCGGCCCAACGTGGAAAAGCACACCGGCGTCAGAATCACCGGCCTTGTGACGGAGGGCGGCGCCTTCAAGGGCGTCAATATCTCCACGAAGGAAGGGGACAGCCTTGTTGCCTGTGACGGCCTCTTCGTGGCCATCGGCCTCATTCCGGAAAACGATCCCTTCAGGACTCTGGCAGACCTGAACAGCTGGGGCTACTTCGATTCCGATGAGCGGTGCCTTACCAAGACTCCCGGCGTATTCGTGGCCGGGGACTGCCGCTCCAAGGGCGTCCGCCAGGTGACCACTGCCGTGGCCGACGGCGCCACCGCCGCCCTGGCCGCCTGCAGGTACATAAACGGGGTCTGACAGGGGAGATGCGAAAATGCCGGATTATGACAGACTGACCCGGTATCTGGCCGCCTGCGGCAGAGACAGCGTTACCCTGAGCTTTGACGAGATATCAGCCATTGTGGGCGGCAGCCTGCCGGACTCCGCCTTCAATCATGCTGCATGGTGGGGCCCATCCCACTCTCACGCCCGGGCCTGGCTCGGGGCAGGCCATACCGCAAAGCATAAAAAGGGCACCAGGTCCACAGAATTCGTGAAAACCGGCTCTGCTGCCTCGCCCCGGCCGGAAAAAGCTGCGGAGTCCGGAGGGCCCTGCTTAGAATTCGGAGGCTATGCCTTCTCCTCTGCGGGGCTCATAACTCCCGAGAGTGAGAACGGCAGGATACGTGAGTTCTATCCGCAGCAGGACTATGACAACGCCCGGGGTCTGTCCCTGAACGCCTTCGGTGCCGGGCCCTTCTGCCGCTTCAGGCTGGACCTGCCCTCCGAGCCCGGTGTTTATCTCTGGGTCTGCGATAATAAGGTCATATATATCGGCGAGAGCCGGGACCTGAGGCAGAGATTCAATAACGGCTACGGCAGGATATCCCCGAAAAACTGCTATCAAGGCGGGCGCAGCACCAACTGC
>JAFPTE010000027.1 GCA_017400415.1 Oscillospiraceae bacterium | reverse complement strand
TTCCGGCCGAAGGTGTCGTAGGCCATGGCGGTCTTCAGGTACACCGCCGAATCCATGGTGATGTCCGCCGTGTAGACCGTGGTGTCCTCATAGACCTCGGTGGTAATGACGATTTTGAAGTGCTCGTCCTCATAGGAGGTGTCCGTAACTATGGGGTAATCGGGCCTGGGCTCCTCCGGCAGGACCGGGTCCGTCTGAGGTGCCGGGTCTGTCCGGGGTGCCGGGTCCGTCTTCTCCGGTACGGTGGCGTCAAAGATAGAGGTGTCAATCCTCCCGGCGTCCTGCCTCTGCCCGGAGGGCAGCACGAAGGTCTGGAGGGCCAGGAACAGGGTGAAGAGGGCCAGGGCTGCGCCGTACACCGCCGACCACTTTATTCCTTTCACAGCATTTCGCCTCCTCCTGTGATTATGCTTGCATTTTTGTCAAAGCTGGTTTATGATATCAGAAGAGCGACAAAAATGCAAGGGAGTTAACCAAATGAGAAGAAAAGTTTCACTTTTTATTAACATTTTCATCTTCTCCGCCGTGCCCGTGTCCTGGTATTACATGTTCCTGCACCACGGCGGCCTGCTGGGAGCCCTGGGCTTCGGCAGCCTGCGGTACTTCACGGTGCTCTCAAATATCCTCATGGGCGCCGCCTCCCTTATCTGGGTGCTGGCTGCCCTGTTCGCCGACTCGGTGCCCCGGTGGGCAAGCCGGCTCAAGCTGGTGGCCACGGCCTCCGTGGCTCTGACCTTCCTGACCGTCATGGGCTTTCTGGGCCCAATCTTCGGCTTTCCCGGCATGTTCCGGGGGGCAAACCTCTTCTTCCACCTTATCGTGCCGGTGCTGGCCCTTGTGGACTTCGCCCTTTTCGGCGACTTCGTGCCCACCCTGGGGGAGACCGCCCTGTGCGTCATCCCCATGCTCCTCTACGGCACCGTGTACACCGTGAACATTCTCCTTAACGGGATAGAGGGCAACGACCTTTACGGCTTCCTGAACTGGGGCTGGGCCGTGGGGGCCGCCATCTTCGCCGTTCTCACCCTGGTGACCTGGCTTTCCGGCATGGTCCTGCGGCTGTGCGCCCGGGGCATGAACAGGGGCTGACGCATCGGACTCATTTTTGAAACCGGGCCGCCGAAGCGGCCCGGTTTTTTTGCCTTTCTGCGCTTTACAAAAAGGCCCGGATAGGATAAAATAAAGGGTACATCATCTGCGGAGGCGCCTTATGGACATAGGGGGAGTAAAACTGAACAGCCCCCTGACCCTGGCCCCCATGGCCGGGGTAACGGACCTGGCCTTCCGGACCCTGTGCCGGGGGTACGGCGCCGGCCTCACCGTCAGCGAGATGGTCTCCTCCAAGGCCCTCATGTACCAGGATAAAAAATCCCTGGCTCTCATGACCCGGGGGGAGGGGGAGGCGCCCTTCGCCGTCCAGCTCTTCGGCTCGGACCCGGTGTGCATGGGCGAGGCGGCCGCCAAGGTCACAGAGCTCTTTCACCCGGAGCTCATTGACGTGAACATGGGCTGCCCCGTGGGGAAGGTGGTCTCCTCCGGGGACGGCTCCGCCCTTATGAAGAACCCGGAAAAGGCCCGGGACATTGTGGAGGCCATGGTAAAGGCCGCCGGTGTCCCCGTCACCGTGAAGATGCGGAAGGGCTTTGACAAGGGCAGCATAAACGCCGTGGAATTTGCCCGGATGCTGCAGGAGGCCGGGGCCGCCGCCCTGACCGTCCACGGCAGGACCCGGACCCAGATGTACACCGGCCGGGCGGATTGGGACATAATCGGCCAGGTGAACGCCGCCGTCAGCATCCCGGTCATCGCCAACGGGGATATATTCTCCCCGGAGGACGCCGTGCGCATACTCAGAATCACCGGCTGCCCCGCCGCCGCTGTGGCCCGGGGTGTCATGGGTGCCCCCTGGCTCTTCGCCCAGGCCCTGGCGGCCATAGAGGGAAGGGAGGTGCCCGCTGCCCCGGACTGGCCGGAGCGGCTGGATATTGCCATAAGGCAGTTTACCCTGGCGGCAGAGGACCGGGGGGAGAAGATCGCCTGCCTGGAGGCCCGGAAGCACCTGGCCTGGTACCTGAAGGGCATGCCCTACGGGGCCTATTTCAGAACGAGGATAATGACCGTTGCCACTCTGGCGGATATCCGCCTGGCGGCGCGGGATATAAAGGACGCCCTGCGGGGCGAGGAAAGGAGGCGAGACCGTGACAGCAGAGGTTGAACGGCGGCTTGTGGAGTCGGCTGCGAAGGGCAACGAGATGAGCTTTGAGGAGCTGGTCCGGGCAAATCAGGGCCTTGTGTACAACGTGGCGCTGAAGCTCACCGGCAACCGGGAGGACGCCCTGGACGTGTCCCAGGAGGCCTTCATAAAGGCCTATAAGAATCTGAGCTCCTTCCGGTTTGAGAGCCGGTTTTCCGCCTGGCTCTACCGGCTCACCTACAATGCAGCCATGGACCAGATGCGGAAGACCCGGGATGTGCCCACGGTCTCCCTGACGGAGGAGGATGAGGACGACGAGTCCCAGCGGGATATACCGGATCCCTCCCCGGGGCCGGAGGAGCGGGCCCAGAGGCGGGAGCTCCAGGAGGAGGTCCGCCGGGCGGTGCTGCAGCTGGATGAGGATAAGCGGGAGGTCCTGGCCATGCGGGAGTTTTCCGGCATGAGCTACGGGGCCATTGCCCAGGCCCTGGGCATCGAGGAGGGCACCGTAAAAAGCCGCCTTTCCCGGGCCAGAGCCCAGCTTGCGGAAATTTTAACA
>JAFPTE010000026.1 GCA_017400415.1 Oscillospiraceae bacterium | reverse complement strand
GCTGCTTTTCCCTCATCATGCTCATCCGCTCCCCGTCAATCAGGATCTCTCCGCTGTCCGCCCGGTCGATTCCCCCGATGATATTCAGAAGTGTCGACTTTCCCGAGCCGGAGGGGCCCAGAAGCACGCAGAACTCCCCCTTCTTAACGGTGAAGTCCACGCCCCGCAGTACCTCCTGCCGGGCCTCGCCCTGGCCGAAGCTCTTTTTAAGGCCCACGATCTCCAGAAATTTCTTTTCCGATTTTTCCATTTTTATTATCCCTTTCGCTCTTATGCCGGTTAGATATGTCTAACGCCTGCCCATACAAAAAACTCCGTCTCCGGAGCCCGAAAAACTGTTAGATATTTCTAACTCTTTGCATTATACACCTTTCTCCGCCGTATTTCAAGAGGAGATTATTCCGGCCCTTTCACCTCGGTTTGAGAGCAAAAGCCCACGGAGTTTCTTTGATTTATTGTAACTTGATGTTGCAATATCACCGGCGGCACTATATAATGATATGAGAGATCGCAGGGCGCCCTGCCGGGCTTCCGCAAGGCGCCGCACCCAGGCAGCCGAGATACGGGAAATCAAAACGGGAACAAACAGCCAAAGGAGAAAAAATATGAGAAAAGCATTTTCAGTCCTGCTGGCCGTGGCGCTGGTTTTTGCCCTTCTGCCGGCGGTACCGGCTCAGGCCCTCACGTATTACAGCTTTTCCGTGGCAGGCGTAGATGTCACCTATCTGAACGCCGACGACATTCTGGGGGACGGGGTGTTTTCTTACGATTATGCAAGCAACACCCTGACCGTAAACGGCAACTGCACTTATAAGGGCAGCGTCATCTACAACAACCGTACCAACCTGACCGTATTTATCAAACGGGACTGCACGCTGAAAAGCGAGGGCGATCAGGTTATCGAAGCAAGGCAGTCCCTGACAATTACAGGCCCCGGGAAGCTGACGATGAACAGCGATGCCAGCTGCTTTTCCATTTCAAACAATGCGACGGTAACTCTGGACAGAGCAAATGTTGAAGCCAAAGCCGGGACTGTTTTTTTCAGCCCCACAGGCGAAGCGAAGCTCACTGTCAGGAGCAGCTATCTTCACGCTGCAGGAAGTGTAGCGGCGATCTACCATGTTTATTACACCTTTGAAGGCTGCAGGATTACTGCGCCCTCCGATGCGGTGGTAGGTTACAAGGAGTCCTTCCTGAAGGACAAGAATAAAAACTATGTCAAAGAGGTCACCATTGAACCCACTTCCTATTTGATACGGGTGGGCGGCAAGGACGTTACGAAGGATAATGCGAAGGATATTCTGGGAAACGGCAGGCTTTCCTATGACCCGGTGAGCAATGTGCTGAGCGTAAAGGGCAGCAGCAGCTTCAAGGGAACCACCGGTATCTATCTGGCCCGCAGCGACGTGACGATTCGTGTCGAGACGGATTCGACGCTGACCGCCGACACCGAGCACGTAATAGAGGCCTACGGCGTTTTCACCCTTACGGGCCCCGGCAGGCTGACGCTGAAATCCGGACAATCCTCAGCCTTGTATCTTTATAACAACATGACGCTGACGGATGCGGACCTGACCTGCGAGGGCGACGGCGGCTTCGGCATAATCGGCGCCAACTCGGAAAACGGAAAAGTCCGCAACTCGGTAGTGACCATCAATAACAGCAGACTGGCCGCCAGAGGCAAAAACGGTGCGGTGGTCTATCTGGACAGGCTGCTCCTTAACGGCTGCCGGATAGCGGAGCCCTCAGGGGGAAAGTTTGTTGACGAAAGCTCTTATTACCAGGGCGCAATCAGAACTGCAAAAGGCGAAATGGCAGCTTATGCGGAGATCTTGCCCATCCGGTATGACCTCCGTATCGCCGGGCAGGAGGTGAACGATCTCAACCGGGACGACGTGCTGGGAGACGGCGTTTTTTCCTTCGATCCCGAAACGAATACGCTTTCGGTCAGCGGAATCTGCAATTATGAGGACAACATTATCGTCAACGGTATCGACGGGCTGACGCTCTGCGTTGAAAAGGACGTAAGGCTGGATACCGGCAAGACCGCCATTTCCACGTCCGGGGATATCCTCATCTCCGGCCCCGGCACCCTGAACATCCTGGGCTTCTCCTCCTGCATCAATGCATCTCAGAATGCTGCCGTAACTATCCGGGACGCCAGGATCAACGCCGTGGGCACCTATATCTTCAAGGGGAGCGCCTCCGGCTCCAACCGGCTGAGCGTAATAAACAGCAGCGTTCAGGCCGCTGCAATCACCGCCGCCGTCACAGACTTCAAGGGCGGCATTGAGATTAAGGACTGCACCCTCACCGCCCCAACAGGGGGCAGCGTGAAGGATGGCTCCGTGGTTGGTCAGAACGGCAGGCCCGCTGCAAACGTGACCTTCGCCGCAGGCAGCCCTGCCGCCCAACCGGATAATCCCTCCGCAGGCAGCCAGACTCCCCAGCTGGAAAACCCCTTCACCGACATCAGCCCCGACGACTACTTCTACGATGCAGTTCTGTGGGCCTATTACGCCGACCCCCAGGTCACCGCAGGCATAAGCAAGACCAAATTCGGCCCCGGCTCCACAGTTACCAGGGGCCAGGCCGTGACCTTCCTATGGAGGGCCGTCGGCTGCCCGGAGCCCACCGCAACGGTTAATCCTTTTGTGGACGTCAAGGAGTCCGATTATTACTACAAGCCCGTCCTCTGGGCCGTGGAAAAGGGCATCACCGTAGGCACCAACGCCACCCACTTCTCGCCCAAGGGCACCTGCTCCACCGCCCATATCCTCACCTTCCTGTACAGAGCCATGGGCATCGGCGATAACGGCTGGTACAAGGAGGCGGAAGCGTGGGCCCGGAACGACGGCCTTCTGGACGGCCTCGACCTGGTGGTTGATCAGAAGACCATGTGCCCCAGAGCCGACGTAGTCCTGTTCATATACCGTGAGATGAACAAGACCGCAGAGCCCGAAGAGGAATGGATCGCCGTTGAATGGCCTGACAAGTAAAAAAGCTGCTTTGCGGGCACAAGGAAGGACTGAATAAAGCTTAGACAAAGACCCTCTGCCTTTTCGGCAGAGGGTCCGCTTTTTCTTCTGAGCTTTTACTCGGCGATGGCCTTGCCCAGTGCTCTGCAGGCCTCCTGAGCGTCATCGTCCGGGGCGTCGTTGCAGATTACGCTCTCGCAGGCAAGGGTAATGCCGCTGTCCGCGCAGCGGTTTTCCCACTGGCGCATCCACTCGCCGTCGCCCCAGCCGCAGTGCCTCGGCAAAGAGGCGGAGGCATTGCAAACTGAGCGCCGGGCGGTTGCAATTTTCCCGGGATGATGTATAATCAGAAAAAAAGCACAGGAGGCCGTTATGGGACGAATTGAGAATATAGCGATTTTCAGGGAGAGCCGGACCCTTTGGGAGACGGAGCCTGCCCTGGCTTCGGCAACGGCGGAGGCCGCGGCGTCTACCAGGGTATTCCCGGAGGGCATGGCCCTTGAGAGCTTCCGGGGCAGCCGGAGGTTTCCCGGGCCCATGGAGTTTGAGGTAACAAAAAAGCGCAGCTATGAGGCTGCGTCTGCGTACGGTGAGGGGCCGGTGTGCGTTCTGAATTTTGCCTCCGCCGCCAATCCGGGGGGCGGGGTCGAGAAGGGCTCCACCGCCCAGGAGGAGAGCCTGTGCCGCAGCTCCAATCTCTACCCCTGCCTGAACACAAGGCAGAACTGGGACGCCTTTTATACGCCCCACCGCCGGGCGGCGGACCCCCTCCACAATGACGACTGCATATATACCCGGGGCGTGACGGTCTTCCGCAGCGATGACGGCTCCGACCGGCTTCTGCCGCCGGAGGAGCGCTTTACCGTGGACGTGCTGACCTGCGCTGCGCCCAATCTCCGGCTGATGGAGCCCTCCGATATTTCCGATGGGGAGCTGAGCCGCCTTATCACAAAGCGGACCCGGCGGATTCTGGACCTGGCCTGCCTCATGGGAGTCAGGGTGCTTATTCTGGGTGCCTTCGGCTGCGGCGCCTTTGCAAATCCGCCCCGGCTTGTGGCCCGGGCCATGGGGGAGGCCCTTGAGGACTATAAATACGCCTTCGGTAAGGTGGAATTTGCCGTGTACTGCGCCCCCGGCCGGGAGGAAAACTACCTGGCCTTCCGGGATGAGTTTGCACGCTGACTGCAGAAGACCCTCAGCCTGCGAAAGCTATCCTTACGATTTTCATTTTCACAAGCCCGTCGCAGAAGTGTATCATCAGCTTGTGGAAAAGGCCCACGCTGCCGTAAATATCCCGGTAGCCCCGCATGTAGCTTTTTGCCGTGACCGAGGCGAAGCGCTCGCTCCAGGCTTCAAGCTCCGCCTCATTTTCCAGGGAGAAGAAGGCGCTCACGTCGGTGATCCCCGCCTCCTTCAGCCAGGTCTTCCGCATGAGACCGGCGCCGAGCCCATTGCAGGAATCGAAGGCCAGCACGGCGCCGGGGAAGCGCTCTGCCATGGCGGCAAACAGTCTTTTCACAGCCTCCGCTTTGAAATAATAGAAAACTCCCGCTGCGAAGAAGACCGCCCCGTCCGAAGGGTCGATTTTGTCCATCCATGAAAAGTCGTTCAGGTCGCAGGCTAAATTCGTCTCCCGGCCACCTGCCGGAAGCAGCTCATTGCGGATCTTAATAACGTCGGGCAGGTCGATGTTGTAGCCCCTGCACCGGCCGTTATCCACCTTGGAGAAGGTGTCGTCCAGGCCGCAGCCCAGGTTCACCACGGCCGCCCGGGGATGCTCCTTCAGGTATTCCTCCGCCTCACAGCGAAGGTCATACTGGCGCTGGGCCACCTCAAGGGCGCCGAAAAGGCCGGCGGCGGATTCCATCTTCTTCCGATTCTCGGCGAAGTCGTAGTCCAGGGAATCGCAGATGCGCCGGGCCGCAGGGTCCGAAAACAGCTTCGGGAACCGCTCCGAGCACACCAGCCGCCCGAACAGGGGGATGATCAGCGTTTCCTGAACGGTGTT